>JBDHHA010000066.1:0-22165 GCA_039589615.1 Gemmatimonadota bacterium | reverse complement strand
GGCAACTGCGGGTGCATTCATTCCGAAGTCAACGCGCTGGTGAAGGCATCGGGGGCGATCAAGGACAAAGTTGCGTTCGTGACCAACAGTCCCTGCGTGATGTGCGCCAAGCTCATGATCAATTCGGGGGTGACGCACGTCTTCTACCGCATCGCCTATCGCGACCCGAGCGGCATCGAACTGCTGGCCAGCGCCGGCGTGACTCCTGTTCTCTATGACCGTTGGAAAGACGAGTGGAGGTAACGTGGCGGCGATAGACGAAGTCGAGCGGTTCTTCAGACACCTGGTCGACGTCCTGAGCGAGTCAGACCCGGACCGCCTCAAGCGACCCATCCAGATCTCGGAGATCTACCAGAGCATTCTCCCATACCGGCACCATCGATCTGCCCTGGGATTCGACACCAACGAGGATTACGAGATGGCCGTGCTGCGGTTTTTGGCCGGGGACGGCGGGTTTGTGTCCTTGGATCCTCCGGAGGTACAGGATGCGCTCTCGGAGGAGGCCCAGGCGATCAACCCGAATCCCAGTGCGTTTCGAGAGTACGCCGCCGCGAGGGTGTACCTCAACGCTGGGGCCGTACGCACCGTCACCGAGGCTCAGGAGGCGTACGCGCCGCCCTCCGAACCCGAAGAACAAGCGGGCGACAGGGGATTCGAGCCGCCGAAGGAGTTCGGCTACGACGAGGGCGCGCGGTACACCCCCGAACCCGACGTGCTCGACCTCACCACCGCCAAGATTCCGGCGCTCGACGAGACGCCGGACGAGCGACCCACTATGGCACGTGCAACGGATGCAGGCGGCACCGCCTTTTCGGGCAGGTCGTGTGTCTACTGCGAGCAGGCCCTTCCCAGCGGACGTGTCGTCAAATTCTGTCCAGCCTGCGGCCGCGATCTCCAGTCCGTGCCGTGTCCCTCATGCGGTGCCGACCTGGAGGCGGGTTGGCGTTACTGTATCGACTGCGGCGACCCGACCACATTGTAGCAGCCGGTCGCGCGGCGGATCGCCGTCCGCGTGTACGGACTATTAGGTTTCGAGGTCCAGACCGGAGATTCTCATGAACACCCAGGGAAAAGACAAGAACGTGGTCTTCCTCTCCGGTGTCAGAACCGGGTATGGCGACTTCGGCGGCGTCTTGAAGAGTCTCTCAGCCACGCAGCTGGGCGTCATCGCGGCCAAGCATGCCGTGGAACGCTCCGGCGTCGAGCCTCAGAGCTACGACCACGTGGTCTTCGGCAACGCCCAACAGACGTCGGCGGATGCCATCTACCTCGCCCGGCACGTCGGGCTCCAGTCCGGACTCCCCATCGAGGTCCCGGCATTGATCGTCAACCGTCTTTGCGGGTCGGGGTTTGAAGCCATCACCCAGGGTGCGCAGCAGATACTCCTCGGGGAGTCGCAGGTGGTGTTGGCCGGGGGCACCGAATCAATGAGCCAAGCTCCCCACGTGGTGCGGGGAGCGCGGTGGGGCTTGCGCCTCGGTCCCCAAGCCCAGTTCGAGGACTCCCTGTGGGAGGCGCTCACCGACCCCCAGTGCGGGTTCTCCATGGCGGAGACCGCCGAAAACCTCGCAGACAAGTATGGTCTGGATCGACAGGCCGTGGACGACGTGGCGGTCCGCAGCCAGCAGCGTGCCGCCAAGGCTTGGGACGAGGGTGTTTTCGACAACGAGGTCATTCCCGTCCCCATCAAGAACCGCAAGACGAAGGAGATGGAAGACTGGCGTGGAGACGAACACATGCGCCCCGACACCACGCCGGAAGTGCTTGCCAAGCTGCCACCCTATTTCAAGAAAGACGGCGTCGTCACCGCAGGCAACGCGTCGGGCATTTGCGACGGAGCGGCGGCGGCGGTCATCGCCGGAGAGGACTTTGCGGCGGCCAACGGGCTGGAGCCCATCGGGCGCCTCGTCGCCTGGGCGGTCGCCGGTGTGGACCCCAAGCACATGGGGATCGGCCCCGCACCGGCCTCTCGCAAGGTGTTCGAGAAGGCAGGATTGACCCTCGACGACATGGACCTGGTGGAAGTGAACGAGGCGTTCGCCGCACAATACCTCGCCGTGGAGCGGGAGCTCGGTCTCGACCCTGAGAAAACCAACGTCCATGGGGGAGCCATCGCCATCGGACACCCGTTGGCCTCCTCCGGAGCGCGTATCACCATTCACTTGCTGCACGCCCTGCGCCTCGCCGGGAAGAAGTACGGCCTCGGCACCGCCTGCATCGGCGGGGGACAAGGGGCGGCTGTGATCGTGGAGGCGTTCTAGCAATCGCCATGGCGCACGATCTCGTACCATCCGAAGAGCGGATCAGCCGTGAGGCACTGGAGCGGGTCATCCACCGCGCGGCGGAACTGCAGACCAAGGCCCGGGACATCGGAGACCAGCTCACCGAGCAGGAAGTATTGGAGCTCGGCAAGGACGTGGGCATCCCGACTCGTTTCATGCAGCAAGCTCTGCTCGAGGAGCGCGCCAAGGAGGTGGGGGCGCAGGATCGGGGCCTCCTGGCCGGCCTGGCGGGCCCGAAGCATTTGTCCGCCGAGCGCACGGTCCCCGGTGCGGAAACGGCCGTGGAAGAGGCACTCAACTACTGGATGACCGAAGAAGAGCTGCTGACAGTCAAGCGGCGTTACCCGCAGGGCACGTCGTGGGAAGCGCGAAAGGATTTCCTCGCTTCGATGAAGCGGGGCTTCGGAATGGGCGGTCGCAAGTATGTCCTCGCGCGAGCGAAGGACATCCTGGGGCAGGTTCAGGGCTTGGAAGACGGGTGGTGTCACGTGATGCTCGTCGCGGATCTGTCCAACACGCGAAAGGAACGGGTGGCCGGCGGGGCGTTCTTCCTGGCGTCGGGTGGGACACTCACGACGATCGGCGTCGTGCTCGGCGTTGCCATGGCCGTGGCAGTCATTCCCGCCGTTGTCGGCGTCGCCGGCGGGGTCGCCATCGCACGGAGCAACCGCACACAGATCGAGCGGGTGCACGTGGCCATGGAACAGGTGCTGGATCGTCTCGAGCGGAGCGAGATCACAGTGCCGAAGAGCCTGCCCAAGAAGCAACCCGAGGAGCTAGTCAAGAGACTGACCGCCGAGATCAAGGAGATCGGGAGGAGCTTCAAGAAATGAGCGCCTCCCGGCGAGGCATCGCCGTGGCCTCGGTGGTCGTGACGGCATGTGCGTCGGCGGGAACGGTGCGTCCCGGATTCCCGCCGCTCTACGAGGCGGTGGTGGACACCCTCCGGGTCGTTCCGGTCTTGAGTCCCCAGTTGGAGCAGCGCATTCTGGAGGAGCAACTCGACGCCCTCGACAGCGCGGTGATCGAACGAGCCCAACTGATCGCCGAGCTGGAGCAGCGCACAATCGACGAGGGCCTCGAGGTTCGGGTTGCGAACGTGCAGGACGCGTATCTCGAGACCCGGTGGTTCAATGTCGTCAGTCGCCGCTCGGACGACGGGGATGTCGCCCACCCGGAGCGGGAGATTCTCTTGCGATTCTGGGTGGATCCCGCGGGGCCGTTGGGGTACAAGCTCACGGCGGAGGCGGTGTACCGCCGAGTATCCGATCCCTCACTGCCGTCTCGAGAGCTAGAGGTGATGGTGCCCGAGGACCACGAAGGGGAGGCGATTTTGACACGGATTCTGGATGGCGTGCGGGAGCGATTCAGTGGCTAACGCCGACACCGGTCTGCCCGCCACGCAGGAACCCGGGTTGACGACGGCGACCCAGGAGCGAGTCGCGCCCATTGGAATCGCGGGGAACGCCTATTGCGGCGACATGCTCCCCAAAGTGTCCCGCACGTTCGCCCTCTGCATCCGGCTCCTCCCCCTCGACCTCGAGCACCCCGTCCTGATCGCCTACCTCCTGTGCCGCATCGCCGACACCATCGAGGACGCAGCCGATCTTCCCGCGTCCGAGAAAGCATCGCTCCTGGCCCATTTCCGCTCGTGTCTGGACGAGGATGGCCCGGATGCCGGCCCGCTGGTCTCTCGCTTCGAGAACCCCCGCACCGATGAGGAGGAACTCACCAACCAGGCGGATGTGGTGTTGGGTGAATTTCACCGGCTCCCCAGCTTTCAGCGCTCCGCCATTCAACCCTGGGTTCAGGAGATGTGCACGGGCATGGCGGCGTTCGCCGAGGACTACGACGAGGGCGATGCCGAATCGCCACGTGTGCTGGCCACCGTCAACGATCTCGAGCGGTACTGCTATTTCGTAGCGGGCACCGTGGGACACCTCCTCACAGACCTCTTTGCGTCCGTGCGCCTGGCGATAACGCCTCGCCATTACGCGCAGCTCAAACCGTTGGCCACCAGCTTCGGCCTCGGACTTCAGCTCACCAACATCATCAAGGACGTGGCCGACGACCGGCGCCGCGGTTGGAGCTTCGTACCGCAGGACCTCTGCGACGAGGCCGGGGTCCGGCCCGGGGAGCTCCACGATCCAAACCGGGACCCCCAAGCCCGCCAGGCGATGCAGGTGTTGATCCAGAAGGCTCGAGAACACTTGCAGGACGCGCTGGAATACTGCGTGCGACTGCCCCGCTCCGAGTACCGGGTGCGACTGTTCTGTTTGACGTCCCTGTACTTTGCGGTGCGGACCCTTCGGCTCGCGACGCTCGACGCCCGTCTGCTGGATCCCACCCACAAAGTGAAGATCACCCGGGGGGACGTATACCGCACGGTGGCCACGGCCGCCGTCATCGCCCCGAGCAACACGCTGGTGCGGGCGTATTTCAAACTGCTGGCGGGTTGATCGACAACTTTCTCCACCCTACCTACTTGCCACCGGCCGCTGCAGATTGAGGCATGCCTAAGCTCGCCACACCCCCGGCCTTCAGGGGTTCGTTTCACACCGACCCCGCGGCCCGAGCTGCCTACAGCGAAGGGGCCGGTCCATACCGCATCCTCCCCGACGCGGTGGCCATTCCCCGAGACGTGGGCGACTTGACCGCCCTCGCGCGGTTCGCGGCCCAAGAGGGTATCCCGCTCGTTCCGCGGGGTGCCGGGAGCGGGATCCCGGGGGGCAACGTGGGACAGGGCATCGTGGTCGACCTCCAGTGTTTTGAGCTGCCCCTCCGGGTGTCTGCGGAGCGGCGCGCCAACGCCGGTGCGGCGGTCACTTGGGCCGCCCTGGACCACGCCGCCCGGCGGATCGGCCACCGACTTCCCCCCGATCCCTCCAGCGGGGAGTACTGCACCATCGGCGGCATGACCGCTACGGACGCCGCCGGGGCTAGGAGCCTGCGCTACGGGAGCATGCGCCGGTGGGTCGAGGGTGTGGAGTTCGTCACCACAGACGGTGAAGTGGGTTGGCTCGCTCGCAGCGGGAGGGCCGGTCGCCGTCCCAAGCGCGGCCAGCGCCCCCGGCTCGTGGAGCGGCTCCAAGTGGAGGACCGGTTCAACCGCGAGGTCCGGAAGGTGCTGCTGGATCAGCGAGCGACCATCGGCAAACATTTTCCCATCACGCGAAAGAACTCGTCGGGCTACGCGCTGGACGAATACCTCGGCTCGGGCGATTTGATCGACCTCGTCATCGGCTCCGAGGGCACCCTGGGATTCATCACGAGAGTGGAGACCCGCCTGGAACCGGAACCCGCCGCGACGGCGTCCATGCTCCTCGCGCTGCCCGACATCGACCTCCTGACCGACGTAGTCCAAACCCTCCTTCCCCTCGAGCCCACGGCGGTCGAGCTGCTGGATCGCACGTTCCTCGAGATCGCCGCGGAGCCCGACCTGCTCCGGGCCGGCGTGGACGCCGTGCTCCTGGTGGAGTTCGAGCGGCCGAATGCCGACGCCGTTCGAGGCGTCGTGGGTGACGCGGTCCGGCAAACCGCCACCTGGTGCGTGGACGTGGAGACCGCGTTGACCGACGCGGAGCGGGCGCGGGTCTGGGCGCTGCGCCACGCGGCGAGTCCGAGACTGGCCGAGCTCCCGGCGAATCGCCGCTCGTTGCAGATCGTCGAGGATGGCTGCGTGCCGGTGGATATGCTCAGCCGGTATCTGAAGGGCGTGCGGGAGGCCGCGCGCATCGCCGGCGTGGAGATCGTGGCATTCGGCCACGCGGGTGACGGCCACCTCCACGTCAACGCCCTCGTGGACACGAACGATCCCAGCTTCGAGAACCGACTCATCGGCCTGTTGCACATGGTGACGGACCTCGTGGTCGAGTTGCGTGGCACGATCAGCGGCGAACACGGAGACGGCCGCCTCCGGGCGCCGTTCCTCGAGCGCACGTTTGGCTCCGAGGTGACGGCCCTGTTCCGACTGGTGAAGAAGGCGTTCGATCCCACCGGTATAATGAATCCCGGCGTGATCGTACCCGATCCAACCTCGCAGCCGGTTGCGGCGCTCAAGGTGGGGCCGAATGCGGTGGAGATTCCTGCACACATCGGCAACGGATTGCTTTCCATCGAGCGGCGTGGGGAGTGGGGGCGTCCGAAGCTGAGCGTGTGTCAGTCTCCGACCACTACCGACAGCGGGGCCGGGTCATGAAGCCGTACTTGGACCTGCTCCGCCACGTCATGGATCACGGGGCCCCAAAGGACGACCGCACCGGCACGGGGACGCTGAGCGTATTCGGCCACCAAATGCGTTTCGATCTCAACGCCGGGTTCCCCGTCGTCACCACGAAGAAGCTGCACCTCAAGTCCATCATCTACGAGTTGCTGTGGTTCCTCAAGGGCGACACCAACGTTCGGTACCTCAAGGAACACGGTGTCAGCATTTGGGACGAATGGGCGGATGACCAGGGCGACCTGGGACCGATCTACGGGTACCAGTGGCGGTCGTGGCCCGCACCGAACGGCAAGCACATCGACCAAATCGATCGAGTGGTCCGGGAGATCGAGGAGAATCCGATATCCCGACGGCTCATCGTTTCGGCGTGGAATGTCGCCGACCTGCCGCGGATGGCGCTGGCGCCGTGCCACCTCCTGTTTCAGTTCTACGTCAGCCAGGGCAAGCTGTCGTGCCAGCTCTATCAGCGAAGCGCCGACCTCTTCCTCGGCGTGCCGTTCAACATCGCGTCCTACGCCCTCCTCACGCTGATGATGGCCCAAGTGACCGGGCTCGAACCCGGAGAGTTCATCCACACGTTCGGCGACGCGCATATCTATACGAATCATCAGGAACAAGTTCGCCTCCAACTGAGCCGTGAACCGCGGCCGTTGCCCACCATGCGACTCAACCCCGACGTCGCGTCCCTCGCGGATTTCACCTACGAAGACCTCACGCTCGAGGGGTACGACCCTCACCCGAGAATCGCCGCACCCGTGGCGGTATGACCGTCTCTCTCATTGCGGCGCGTTCCGAGAACGATGTCATCGGGCGGGACCAGGGCATCCCGTGGCACCTGCCGGCCGACCTCAGACATTTCAAGCGTCTCACCACCGGCCATACCATCATTATGGGTCGCAAGACGTTCGAGTGCATCGGCCGCGCACTGCCCGATCGCCGCACCATCGTCGTCACGCGCAACGACGATTTCGCCGCGGAGAGCATTGTGGTCGCCTCATCCCTCGACGAAGCAATTCGCATTTCCCTGGAGGAGCCGTTCGAAGCTGATGGGGAGGTGGAGGTCTTCGTCGTGGGCGGCGGGGAGATCTACCAGCAAGCGCTCGGTCGGGCCGACCGCCTGTACCTCACCCGCGTGCACACCGTCGTGGAGGGCACCGTCACCTTTCCGGCATTTGTAGAAGAGGAGTGGGAGTGCCGGGACACCGAGTGGCACGCCGCCGACGAGAAGAATCCCTTCGACTACACCTTCGAGACGTGGGAACGGCAGTGAGCAGGTAGCAGCCTGCTCACTGAATGGCCCCCGCCGCCCCCGACCTCCGCGGATCCGCCCCGGCCCGCACCCGGCCCCCGTCGATCAACACCGCCGCGCCATATCCCATGCGCAACTCTCCGGGAAGCGAAATGCGCTGGAAGACGTGCCCCATACCCTCCAGTTCCCGCATCACCGACGCCGCGATGCCGTCTTCGATCTGGATGACCGTTTCCCGAGCCCCGTTGGTCCCCGGCCGGCGCCGGCCGCCCACCAGAAACCGCGGTAACTCCAACGCCTCCTGAGGACCGAGATCCATGTCGATCATCGCCGCCACCATCTGATACACCGCCGAGGTGATCCACGCGTTGCCGGCCGCGCCCAGGGCCGCCATCGGCCGGCGGTCGTCGCCGGTCCCCTCGAAGATCAATGTCGGCGCGATGCTGGTTCCGTTCCGTGCGTTGGGGAGGCGCGCGCCATAGGACGAGGGATTCGAGCTGTACGATCGGAGTTTGTCGTTGTACAGGAAACCCAGCCCAGGCGACACGTAGAAATTTCCACCCCAGGTGCCCAAGGTTTGGGTCACCGCCACCATGTTCCCCCGGGCATCGGCGACGGCAAACGCCGTGGTACCCGTCGCGCGGCAGCGCCGGTCGTCGAAATCCGCCAGACAGCTCGAGCCGTCTTCCATCAGGGCCGATACGACCTCTCGAGCACACGCCGGAACTCCATTGGCGGCTCGCTCCAGATCCTCCGGTCCCGTGCTCTCCGTGGGGTCGAAGCAGCGTTCCCACCGCACCCGGGCGCTGTCCTTGTCGAGGAGCGGCGTGACGTCCACGGGCCACAGTCCCGGATCGGCGATTCTACCTGAGGACGAGGGTTGGAGCTTCCACGCTTCGATCATGGCGTGGAGAGTTCCCGCATCGTCGGTGTAGCGATTCGTCCAACGATATTGCTCCAACAAGTTCAGCTTGGCCACGAGGGACGTTCCGCCACTTGCCGCGGGGACACTCGAGTAGACCGTATGATCCCGATAGCTGCCTCTGACGGGTTCACGCACCGCGGCGTAATACCGGGACAGATCGTGCAGGGTCATGGCGTTGCCTCGACCCCGCAGGTCCTCCACCATGCGTTGCGCGACGGCGCCCTTGTAGAACGCGTCCGCACCATCCTCGGCGATCTGCTGCAGCGTCCACGCGAGATCGGGATTCTTGAGTGTTTCCCCTGCCCGAAGTGGTTTGCCCTCGGGAAAAAAGAGATCCCGACTGCTCTCGTACTTGAGGAACCGCTCCCGCTCCAGCGCCAACGTGGTCGTGAACCCGTCATCCAGCACGAAGCCGTCTCGTGCCAACGCAATGGCCGGCTCGAGGAGTCGCGCCCACTCGACGTGGCCACTGCCATACCGCTCCCACGCGGTCCGCATGCCCGCCACCGTCCCCGGCACGTTGGCCAACACCGGACCATCGGAGGGAAGGGTCCCGCCGGCTGGCAACACCGCGCTACTGAGAGACGCCTGCTCGGGCACCCGGGTGAGGAACTCGATGACCACCGGCTCATCCATCCCCTCGACGAACACGACCATCTCACCATAGCCGGCGACGCCGCTGGCATCCGGCTCGACCACCCCCAGGGCAAACGACACCGCCACCGCGGCGTCCACCACATTGCCCCCCGCCCCCAGGATCTCCACCCCCGCCGCCGTGGCCAGCCCGTGCGCGCTGGATACGGCGGCGCTGCCGCTGGCTTCGGCGCGATACGGCGGCCGCTCACGAAGCATCTGGTAGATGGCGTCGTCGAGATGCTCCTGCGTCGTCGCCGCGACGGCACGGGGGCGGTACCGGTCCCGCAACCGAGACCATTCGTCACCACCACGATTCATGTAATACATGGACTGGAGACGTGACCACACCCGATCGAACGACTCCGCGTTGTACGCCGCCCGGTCGGCGGGAGCGGCCACGGCGATCTCGGTGAGGCCCGTCTCCGGTGCGGTGGGAGCCGTCGTGATCCAGAATCGTCCCGCGGCCACGCTGCCGACACTCCGGTCGCCGATGCGGTCCGGATCGCCATTGTACCCGGGGCCCGACGGGGGCAACTCCGCCATAGCCAGGTGTATGCCATCCGGTGTCCAGGCCACCTCGGCCGCAGTTGCACTCACCAGGTTGGTGTAGCTCCCGTCGGGTGGCGTGGTCCACACCCCGGCGCGGCCACCGCGGGTGGCGTACGCGATCCGATCGCCCGCCGGCGACCATGTCGGATGCTCCACGGCGACGTCCCGCAGCACCGTGGTCGTGCTATCCTGCTCCAGGAGTCGCACGGCCAGTTGGGACGCCCGGTTCCGACGGCTCACGTAGGCGATGCGGTCCCCCGACGGCGAGAAGGTCGGCGACAGCTCTGCTCCTTGCCCCGACGTCAGGCGACGCGCCGTCCCGTCCGCCGGCAAGAGCCAGATATCGGCCTCGACGCCCAGACCGCGCACGAACGCAATCGCTCCGTCCGCCGACACCACAGGCTCGCCCTCGGGCTCTGCGGAATCGGTGAGTCGCTCCGGTTCGCCGGGCGACCCGTCGTCCCCCAGCGGAACACGCCAGATGTCGAAACTCGCAGAGCGGTCGGAGGAAAACACGACGGCGGCACCGTCGGGCGTCCACGCCGGATCGCGGTCCCAGGCCGGCCCCTGGGTCACCCGCGTCAAGGCGGTCCCCGGGAGCGACGACAGTGCGCCGACACCCTCCGGCAGATCGGCGATCCACAAGTCGCCGTTCATCTCGAACACCAGACGGCCCTGAGGGCCAAACGCCGGGCTGCGGATTCCATTCTGGAGAACGAACGCGCTGTCCGGCGTCTGGATGGCGAGAGCGATGAGCCCGATGAAACGCAGCATGAGAGTACTGCTCACCGTCTTTCCACCACCCGCTCCACGGGTCTATCGCCGCGGAATGCCTCTCGTGTCGCCAGGTTGAACCGATCGCCCACCCCCATGAAATAGAAGTCTCCCCCGGAATCGATCTGGCGCTGGTTGTCGAAGATCACCACGTAGCTCTGGCCGATCACTTCGAACTCGTCCCCCTGCACGACGATGGCCGTGTTCTCGTCAATCCCAATGCCCAACAGCTCCGGTCGTGCGCGGGTGATCTCCAGGAGGTCGAAATGCCGGTTGCGGCGCAACAGGTGCTGATCGATGGCCACGTTCTTCACGAACGACAGACCTTCTTCGTGGTCACCCATCATGACCGTGTTGGTCTGGGTGTCGCCCCGCGCCAGGTACGACCCCTGAATCGTCGCGCCGGCGGAAGACCCACCGATGACGCCCCCCCGATCGAGCAGCTCCCACAGCGCCTGGTGTGTCACCGTGTTGAGATACGAATCCGCCAATCGCCACTGTCGACCCCCACTGAACCAGACACCACCCGCCTCACGAATCGGTCGTGCAAACTCGTCGGTGTCGGCCTCGTCCCGATCGTAGGTGTGGAGCACGGTGAGATTGGTGGCGCCCGCAGCCCGGAAGGTTCGCAGGCCACGCCACTCCTGGTCGTATTCCTCAGCGCCGCCTGCGGTGGGAATGACCACGATCAGAGCGTCGGGTCCGCCCGCCAGTTCAATGAACTTCTCGACGATGGCCTGATCCTGCATCGCACCGCCGACAATGACGAGGGAGCCATTCTTGGGTCCCAGCTGCTGCGCCGCCGCGTTGCCGACGAGGGCAACAGCCAAAAACACGGCAAAACCAACATTCCGTCGAATCATCACATCCTCCACATGGACTTGAGCAGGGCCGGCCTCCCGGTTTCGCCCTGTACCCGGTTGCGGCCTTAAATGATTCAAGAAAGGTGGCCGACGCAACCTCTCACCTTCCCGGAGGGTAGTCAGGGTGCCATGATTGCCTACATGAAACCTCGACAGACTTCCCTCGCCCTCCTGGCGCTGTTGGTGACGCATCCGGCCGCCCCGTTGATCGGCCAGCGGACCGGCGGCAGCACGACGCCGGAGCAGCGCTTCTTCGACTGGACGACGTTGTCCTTCCCTCCCACCGAGTTCCGGCTGCGCCGCCAGGCCATGATGGCGCAGCTCCAGCAATCAGGGAACGGCGTGTTTCTGGTGCCGAGCAACGAGGGTACCACGTCGGGAGAAACGTTCCGCCAGGATAACGATTTCCTCTACTTCACCGGGCTGGAATTGCCCCGGTCGATGCTCGTGCTCGACGCGGAGGAGGCCCTGACGATTCTGTTCGCCCCGCGGCGTGATGCGCGGTTCGAGAGTGGAGCCCGCCCCAACGATTTCCCCGGGCGCCTGTTGGCGGACGATCCGGGAATCGCCGCGCGAAGCGAGATCACCCAGATACGGCCGATCGAGGACCTCGACGGGTACATCGCCGGATTGGTTGCAGACGGACGCAGGATCCGCATCAACTTGAACGGAGTTGGAGATGTTACGGCGGCGGCATCCACTCCCATCCAGACCTGGAGCCCCCAGGCGCACCTCGTTCACCACCTGCAGGCCACACACTCCGACGTCGAGATCCACAACGCCTACGCCGAGATCGCTCGATTGCGGATGATCAAGTCCGACGCCGAGATCACCGTGATGAGAAGAAATGCCCAGCTCACCGCCTCCGCCATCATGACGGCGGCGGGACACATCGGGGACGGAGCCCAGGAGCGGGGATTGGAGGCAGAATTCGAAGCCGCATGCAAGCGGGGCGGGAGCCAGCGGCTGGCGTTTTCCTCGATCATCAAATCCGGGCCAAACTCCCTGTGGCCGTGGCGCATTCTCGCCGCCCACTACGATCGCCGGAACCGGGCGATGCAGGCGGGTGATCTCGTCATCTTCGACGTGGGATGTGAGCTCGAGCACTACTCCAGCGACGTCGGGCGCACGTTTCCCGCTTCGGGGCACTTCACGAACGACCAACGTGACGTTCTGCAGATGGTCACCGACGTTGCCGATTCAATCATCGCGGCAGTACGTCCGGGCGTCACCCTGCGGGAGCTACAGGCCGTTGCCGATGCCGCCATTCCCGAGGACCAGCGCCGCTTCATGCAGACGGGCTTCTTCTTTGGGCATCACATCGGGCTCTCGGTGGGCGACCCGTACCTCCCCGACGCCATGCTCGAACCGGGAATGGTCTTCACGGTGGAGCCGTGGTACTACAACCACGAGAGCGACATCGCCGTCTTCGTTGAAGACGACGTGCTGGTGACGGCCACTGGTGTGGAAGTCCTCACGGCATCGCTGCCGCGGGCGCCGGAGGATCTCGAGCGGTTGGTGGGGGTGAACCGATAGCGACGCAGTAGGCGGGGAGGTGGACCCGCCTACTGCCGTTCGCTCACTGCCTATTTCCCGTTTTCCTTTTCCTTCGCCCGCTCCGCCGCAATCTCCTTGGCGACGTCCGGCGGGACCTGCTCGTAGCTGTAGAACTTCCAGCTGAACGTCCCGCGCCCGCTCGTCAGAGAATGGAGCTGCGTGGAGTACTTGTACAGCTCAGCTTCCGGCACGTGGGCCTTGATCCTTGTGAGACGACCGTCCGGTTCGGAGCCGAGGATCTTGCCGCGACGCCCGGACAAATCCCCCATGACGTCGCCCAAGGCGTCGTCAGGCGTCCACACGTCCACTTCAACGACTGGCTCCAGCAGGACCGGCCTGCACTTGGCCGCGACATTTCGGAAGGCGAGGATACCGGCCATCTTGTAGGCCTGCTCACTGCTGTCCACCGAGTGGTGGCTCCCATCGTAGCACTGCACCTTGAAGTCCACTACGGGGTAACCAGCCACCACGCCGCGCTCCGCCGCCTCTTGCACGCCCTTGTTCACCGCCGGGATGTATTTCCCCGGGATCACGCCGCCGACGACCTTGTCTTCGAACTCATACCCTTTGCCGGTGGCTAGTGGGGCGATGCGAATCCAGCAGTCGCCGTATTGGCCGCGGCCGCCGCTCTGTTTCTTGTGCTTGCCCTGTCCCTCCCCCTTCCCCTTGAACGTCTCACGGTACGGGATTCCGGGCTTCGACAGCTCGGCCTTCACGCCAAACTTGCGCTCGAGACGGTCGATGATCACCTGCAGGTGCCGCTCGCCCCGGCCACGTACCAGCGTCTGCCTCAACTCGGCGTTGAACTCGTGATGAAAGGTGGGATCCTCCTCGTGCAGCTTGTGCAATCCCATGCCCAGCTTGTCTTCCTCGCCGCGCTTCGTCACGCCGACCGCCATGACGATCACCGGCTCCGGGAACGGGATCTTGTGCAAGACGATTTGCGCGTCGGCTGTGGAGAGCGTGTCGTTCGTGTGGGTGTTTTTCAACTTGGCGACCGCTCCGATATCGCCGGCGTTCAGTCGCGTCACCTCGTCGCGGTCCTTGCCCTGTGACACGGAAAGGTGATTCAACTTCTCGGACGTCTCGCGCGGTGCATTCCAGGACTCGGCGCCGTTCGACACGCTGCCGGACCACACCCGGAACAGTGTCACATCGCCCACGTGGGGCTCGGACACGGTCTTGAACACCTGCGCAACGAACGGTCCGCTATCGTCGGCCACCAATTCGACCGGCTCGGCCGAACCCCACTTCTGACCGTCACGCGCCGCGATCTCCGTCGGCGCGGGGACGAGCTCGCGCAGCTTGGTGAGCACGGCGCGGGTGCCGTACGTCAGCGTCGCCGAGCCACACAGGAGCGGGAAGATCTTGCCCTCCGCCATTCCCTTCTTCGTGGCGGCGAGGGCTTCCTCCATCGTGATCTCCTCGCCTTCCAGATACCGCTCGATCAACTCGTCATCGACCTCCGCCACGTTCTCCGTGAGGACCTCGGCGTACTTGTCGACCATGGCCCGATACTCCTCCGGGATGTCGACCTCGTCGTACTCACCGGTCACGGTCCCCTTCTTGTACATGTGGCACTTCTTCGAGAAGAGATTGACGATCCCGTGAAAATCCGGGCCCTCGCCGATGGGGATCTCGATAGGCACCACTTTGGGCGTGATGTGATCCCGGATGTCCTCGAACACCCTCTCGAAGTTGGCGTGCTCCTTATCCATCAGCGAGACGAAGAACATGCGCGGCATGCCACGCTCCGTGGCAAACTCCCACACCTTTTCGGTGCCGACCTCGACACCCGCGGTGGCACTCAGGACGATGAGGGCCGCGTCGGCCGCGTACACCCCTGCCGCCGCGTCGCCGATGAAGTCGAGATATCCGGGCGTGTCGATCAGGTTGATCTTGGTGTCCCGCCATTCCGCATAGGCGAGCCCCAGGTTGATCGAGTATTTCCGTGCTATTTCGTCGGGGGTGTAGTCGGTGAGGGCTGTCCCGTCCGGGACCGATCCATGCCGCTTGCTGCTGCCTGACGTGAATGCCAGGGAGTCCACCAGTGATGTCTTACCGCTTCCGCCGTGGCCAACGACGACCACGTTTCGGATTGCATCCCCTGTATATACGCGCACGCGAACCACCTCCTTTTTTAGGGGGCTGGGAAGATGTTTTGGGGGGCCTTGGCTTGTCAATCCGCTGGATGCCCACGCCGCCAGGCCAAGGACGTCCAGCCCAGCGGCCACCGAATCGGGCCACAGCTAGAGGGTTGGCAGGACTGAAGTTACCTTCATGGATGCACCTCAACGACTCCATCGCCGTCGTCACCGGCGCCACCACCGGCATCGGCCGCGCCATCGCCCTGGCGCTGGCCGAGCGGGGCACCGCGTTGGCGATATGCGCCCGCAATGCCAAGCTCGTCGAGGAAACCGTCCGGGAGCTGGAGCGCCGCGGGGTCCGGGCCACTGGGACGGACTGTGACGTGACCGACGAGCAGAGCATCGTCCGGTTCGCCGACCATGTCCACAAGAACCTGGGGCACGTCGACATCTTGGTGAACAACGCCGGCGTGGGCCACATCGCACCCTTCAGCGAACTCACCACCGCGCAGATCGACGAGACTCTGGCGGTGAACGTTCGCGGCCTGATGCTCGTGACGGCCGCGTTTCTCCCGCGGATGCTCGAGCGCGAACACGGTCACGTGATCAACGTGGCGAGCCTGGCCGGGCGCAACGGGTTTGTCGGGGGAACGGCCTATGGGGCGTCCAAACACGCCGTCCTGGGGTTCTCCAAGTCGCTGATGCTGGAAGTGCGGCAGAAGAACGTCCGCGTCGTGGCGATCTGCCCCGGATCGGTGGAGACGCCCTTCTTCGACAAGGCCGGCGTCGAGCTGAGCAACGCGGATCGGGTGCTGCAGCCGGAAGACGTGGCGGCCACCGTGATCTCGGCCCTCGAGCTGCCCGATCGGGCTCTGGTGTCCGAGCTCGACATCCGGCCGACGAACCCCTAGGACGTCAGCCCACCACCTTGACCAGGGTCAACAGCCGGGTTCCGGCAGCCGCTGGAATCTGCTCGTCCTGCAGCACCCGCAGACCGGTTTCTTCCAGAAATTCCCGGAAATCCACCGGTTGAACCCGCTTCGCAAGGCCCGGGAGCACCCGGTGGGCTGCCATCCATGCGTACCTGATGATGGGACTGGAGAACTGGAGCGACGCGACGACTATGCGCCCGCCGGGCGCCAGTACCCGGTTCATCTCCCGCAAGGCGTTGGGGATCTTGTCCTTCTGAAACAGGTCCAGCAGAAACGACGCCACCACCCCCTCAAACGCCCCGTCCCGGAAGGGCAGCCTCGTCGCATCCCCACACACCAGATTGGCTCCGACGTGGCTCTTCTCCAGTGCGCGGCGCGACTGTCTGAGCATTCCCCGGGAAATGTCCACACCCACCGTGGTCGCGTTCCGGTTCCGCTTGCCCACCGCCGTCAGGATGTGGCCCGGTCCGACGCCCACCTCCAGAACCGTGGCCGGCGCCCCGGCCGACAGCCGCTGCGCCGCCCGGGACGTGGCGAGCCCATACAGGCCCGGCACCACCCGCCCGTACACCGGGGCCAAGACGTCGTAGACCTTACTGATCTGCATGAGTCAATTTGGTGTCCAAATTCCGAGCCGGCCACATCGCCTTACCCAACGGCGATCCCTACATTCGAGCATATCCAGGAACCGATCAACGACGGGTCACGTTCCACAGTCACATCCTTCGCGCCGGAGTCAGGATGACGGACCACTACTACAACGCCAAAGATCTCTCCCGCTTCGCCGAAATGGGCGAGGAGGCCGGCCCCCTGTGGCAGAAATTCAGCGCGTGGTACTCGGCAGTCTTCGCCGAGGGCGCCCTCAGCGAACGGGAAAAGGCCCTCATCGCCCTCGGGGTCGCACACGCCGTCCAGTGCCCCTACTGCATCGACGCCTTCACCGAATCCTGTCTCGAGAATGGAGCCGACGCCGAGCAGATGACCGAGGCGGTTCACGTGGCTTCCGCCATTCGCGGGGGTGCATCGCTCGTACACGGGGTGCAGATGCGCAACAAGGCCAACCAACTCGGGATGTAATATGGGACGGGTGCTCCCCACACTGCAAAAACAACACGCACCGCTCGCGTCCGGCGCCGAACAGCGCGCGACGCTCACCACGGCCCCGCTGCCCAGATCGTTCGAAGAATCTCTGGCCCAGTCGAGCCTCTACCCGCTCCGCGCCACCGGCGTCGACATTCTCCAGGTCAACGTCGGCAAGAAGTGTAACCAAACATGCCGC
The DNA here is from genome assembly GCA_039589615.1 of Gemmatimonadota bacterium. Taxonomy (GTDB): domain Bacteria; phylum Gemmatimonadota; class Gemmatimonadetes; order Gemmatimonadales; family GWC2-71-9; genus B3T1B10. The sequence continues at coordinate 4,810 of JBDHHA010000066.1, read as the reverse complement.
CATTGCCACGTTGATGCCGGTCCGGATCGCACCGAAGTGATGCCGCGCGACGTCATGGAGAAATGCGTCGACGTGTTGGCCGCCAGCGACATCCCGACGGTGGACATCACCGGTGGGGCACCGGAACTGCATCCCGACTTCGAGGAGTTCGTTGAGCGGGCGCGCGGCATCGGGAAGCACGTCATGGACCGCTGCAATCTCACCATCCTCTTGCTCCCCAACTACGCCCACCTCCCCGAATTCTTCGCCAGGTACAACGTGGAGGTCATCTGTTCGTTGCCCCACTATCGTGCCAATCAGACCGATACGCAGCGCGGAGAGGGTGTATTCGAAGAGTCCATCGAGGCACTGCGCCGGCTGAACGCGGTGGGGTACGGAAGACCGGAGAGCGGACTCGTCGTCGACCTCGTCACCAACCCGGTCGGCGCTTTTCTCCCCGGCAACCAGGCGAGCCTCGAACGGGAGTGGAAGCGGGAACTCGAGCGACGGTACGGCATCGTGTTCAACAGCCTGTACACGATCACCAACATGCCCATTTCCCGGTTCCTGGAGTGGCTCGAGGAGAGCGAGAATCTCGAGGCCTACATGACGCGCCTGGTGAGCGCCTACAATCCCGGAGCCGCCCGGGGTGTAATGTGCCGCAGCACCCTGTCGGTCGGATGGGACGGCAGCCTGTACGATTGCGACTTCAATCAGATGTTGGAGTTGGGCGTGGCAGACGACGCTCCTCAATCCATCTTCGACTTCGATCTCGACCAGATTCGTCGCCGCAAGATCGTCGTCGGCCCCCACTGTTTCGGTTGCACGGCCGGTGCGGGCTCGAGCTGCGGCGGCGCGACGGTGGCCTAATCGACGTACACCGTCTTGATGTTCACGAACTCCCGAATCCCGAAGCCCGACAACTCACGGCCATACCCCGACTGCTTGATGCCGCCGAACGGCAATCGCGGATCGGACCGCACGAAATCGTTGACGAAGCAGGAACCGGCCTCGAGCTGCAACGCGGCGATTCGCTCCCCCCGGTCCACGTCTTGAGTGAACACCGCGGCGCCGAGTCCGTAGGACGTGCTGTTCGCCACGGCGATGCCTTCTGCTTCATCGGCAACCGGTAGAATTGCCGCCGCCGGGCCAAACAGCTCTTCGTCGAACGCCGGCATCCCGGCACGCACGTCGGTCAACACGGTGGCAGGGTAGAACGCTCCGGGGCCATCTGGCAGATCCCCTCCCAGCAGGAGCCGCGCCCCCGCCGCCACGCTCTCGCTGACCTGGCGGTGCAGGTTGTCCCGCAGGTCGAGTCGCGCCAACGGACCGATATCCGTGTTCTCGTCGATCGGGTCCCCCGTCTTGACGGATGACATGCGCTCCACGAGGCGGCGCTCGAACTCTTCCCGCACGGCATCCACCACGACGAGACGCTTGGCGGCGATGCAGCTCTGGCCACAGTTGATCAGCCGGGACGTGGCGATGGCTTCCACCGCCGATTCGAGGTCGGCGTCCTCCAGCACGAGATAGGGATCGCTGCCGCCCAGCTCGAGGACTGCCTTCTTGAGGGCCGCCCCGGCCTGGGACGCCACGATCCTTCCCGCCCTTGTGCTGCCAGTGAACGTGACCGCGGCGATGCGGGGATCGGCGATCACGTCGGCGACCCGATCGTTCTCCAGCACGATCGAGCGGAAGACGTTGTCGGGAAACCCCGCGTCCCGATACAGCTCCTCGAGGCCAAGGGAGCACCCGGTGGTGCTGGGGGCGTGCTTCAACACCGCCACGTTTCCCGCCATGAGAGCCGGTACCGAGAACCGCAGCACCTGCCACAGAGGGAAGTTCCACGGCATGATGCAGAGGACCGGTCCCAGGGGCTGGAAAGTGACATAGCTCTTGGAGGCGTCGGTGGCGACCACCTCCGGCGCCAGGAGGCCCGCCGCCTCGTTGGCGTAGTATTCACACATCAGCGCGCACTTCTGCACCTCGGCACGCCCCTCCCGGAGGGGCTTGCCCATCTCGGTAGCCATCAGGCCGGCGAGGCTCTCCTCCCGCTCCCGAAGGAGCCGGACCAGGCTCCGGAAGGGCGCGATGCGTGTCTCAATATCGGTGGTGCGCCACGAGCGGTAAGCCTCGGATGCGGCATCCAGGACCCCAGAAACTTCTGCCGGCGAGTGTTGCGTGTAGCTTTGGACGAGTTGACCGGTGGCTGGATCGATGGTTTGAATGGACATGTGAGGCAATCCAGGGCTTATGATTTTCCAACAGGGACTTCTCGAGGGCCAGGTCGCCCTCGTCACAGGAGGCGGAACCGGTATCGGCTTGGGCATCGCCACCGAGTTGGCACGGTACGGGGCCGACGTGGCCGTGGCAAGTCGCAGGCGCTTGCACCTCGAGCCGGCGGTGGAGCAGCTCCAGGCCCTCGGCGGCCGGGCCGTCGCAGTCGAAGCCAACGTGCGTGAGGCCGAGTCGGTGAATGACATGGTCGCCCAGACCGTGGACCAGCTGGGCAGGGTCGACATTCTGGTCAACAACGCGGCCGGGAACTTCTATGCCCCTTCGGCGGGTTTAAGTCCCAAAGGGTGGCGGGCGGTGGTGGAAACCGACCTGTACGGGACGTTTTTCGGGTGCCAGGCCGTCTACCCGATCATGCAGGGCCAGGGCGGCGGAAAGATCATCTCCACCTCCATGACGCTGCACTACCGCGGGTGGCCCCTCATGGCCCACGCCACGGCCGCCAAGGCCGGCGTCGACGCGCTGACCCGCACTCTGGCCGTGGAATGGGCCGGGGACAACATCACGGTAAACGCCATCGCCCCGGGGCCCATCCTCACCGACGGAGTCCGCAAGGCCTTCACGCCGCCGGGCGGGCACGAGGGGGACACGGTAAGCATCGACGAGCGCCTCAAGGAACAGATCCCCCTGAAGCGCCTGGGAACGCCCGAGGACATCGGGAACATGGTCGTGTATCTGGCGAGCCCGGCCGGCTCGTGGATCACCGGCTCGATCTTTGTGGTGGACGGGGGCAGTTGGCTGGCCAAAGTCTAGGGAGGTTGTCGTTCTAGTACTCATCATCCTGCACATTTGCGCGTCGATTCTGCTGTCGGCGTTCGGACTCCACCGCCTCTACCTGGCGCGGGAGTACCGGCGCCGTGTGCGGGGACGCTTCAGGGGCCGAGCAAAGCGGACACTCGAGCGGTGGCCCTCGGTCACCGTCCAGTTGCCCCTCTACAACGAGCGGTACGTCGCCGAGCGGGCGATCCGTGCCTTGGCCGCCCTCGAGTATCCCCAAGGGTTGCTCGAGATCCAGGTGCTGGACGATTCGTCCGACGACACATCGAGCCTGGTGGCGCAGGTGGTTCGGGAACTCCGCGGCCGAGGCATACAGATCCGCCATGTCCGGCGCCGGGTGCGCACCGGCTACAAGGCCGGTGCACTCGCAGACGGCCTGGCGGAGGCATCGGGTGATCTGGTCGCCATCTTCGATGCGGACTTCGTCCCCAACCCCGACTTCCTCCAGCGAGTGGTGGGAGAATTCCAGCAGCCCGACGTGGGGCTGGTGCAAGCGCGGTGGAGTCACATCAACGAAAAGCACTCCCTCCTGACGCGAACGCAGGCCCTCCAACTCGACGCACACTTCACCCTGGAGCACGGCGTCAGGGCGGCCAAGGGGTTCTTCTTCAACTTCAACGGGACCGCCGGCGTGTGGCGCAAGCAGGCGATTCACGACGCCGGCGGCTGGCAGGCCGACACCCTCACGGAAGATCTCGACCTCTCCTACCGCGCACAGCTGTGCGGGTGGCGTTTCGTGTATCGCGACGACGTGGCCGTGCCGGCGGAGCTGCCGGTGGAGATTGCCGGGTACCGCCAGCAGCAGCAGCGCTGGGCCCAGGGCGGCGCCCAGTCGGCTCGCAAGCTGCTTCCCACCATACTGCGTGCTCCCATTCCCAAGGGTGTCAAACGCGAGGCCACCTGGCACCTGCTGACCCACTTCGCCTACCCGCTGCTGGCGTTCGTCACGCTCGCGGGTCTGGCCGTCGGTCTCACGGCGGATTCCTTGGCCGCGCGGTGGGTGCTGGCCCTGGACGGGACGTTGCTCACGTGTTCGCCATGGGCTCCCTGGGATACTTCTACGGCGTGACCGCCAAGGCCCGAGGAGGCAACTGGGGCAGACGGCTGTGGCTCGTGCCGGCGATCATGATCTTGGGCGCCGGCATTGCCCTGAGCCAGACCATGGCGGTGCTGCGTGGCCTCTCCGGGCGGCCGTCGCCGTTCCGCCGCACCCCCAAGTACCGCATCGCCCGCACCGCCGACGAGTCGTGGCGCCGATCGTCTTACCGGCTGCCGGTGGCCGGCCTCGCGGTGCTCGAGTTTCTGGCGGGATTCGCTTTCCTGGCGGCAGGCGCACTGGAAGCGGCGCGGAGCGACGTGCTGCCCAGCGGCCTGGTGCTGTTGTTCGGTGTGGGGTTCATCTGTGTCGGCGGCCTATCGCTGATGCACAACACCGTAGCCACAGGTTCTCCCTCACAAGCTGAACATTCCATGACCGCAAGTTCGTAGTGACTGCGCATTCCATTCGCCCCCAGCCGCAGGATTCTCCCATGAATGATCTCCTCTCGAAGCTCCAACCATTTGCCGTCAATGCCATGCGGATCATGGTGGGATTGGCCTACTGGTCGCACGGCGGGCAGAAACTGTTTGCGTGGTTCGGCCGGGAGGAGCCCGTCGCCCTCATGAGCCGCTTCGGCGCGGCGGGCATCATCGAGTTCTTTGCCGGCGCCATGGTGGTGTTGGGCTTCTATCACCGCCCGGCGGCCTTCCTCATTTCCGG
>JBDHHA010000065.1:0-22406 GCA_039589615.1 Gemmatimonadota bacterium | reverse complement strand
GCCCCGCTTGATTCTCGAGCGGGGCTTTCCTTTTATTCTCACCGTGACGGTGATGACCTACCACAATCCGGTGCTCGCCACTGAGGTCGCGGGCCTCGCTGCAGGGCGGGCTCGGGGCGTAGACTGCACCGCCGGCGGTGGAGGCCACACCGCGATTCTCCTCGATGCAGGACTCACCGTCCTCGCCGTGGATCGCGACCCCGACGCGGTGGCGGTGTTGCGCGATCGCTTTGCCCCATCCCAGGTGACGGTCCTCCAAGGCCGGTTCGCCGACGCATTCCTTCTCGGGGAAATAGGACGGTTCGAGCCGGATCTCGCACTCCTCGACCTCGGCGTCTCGTCCCGGCAGATCGACACGGAATCCCGGGGATTCTCGTTCCGTCCCGGTGTGGCTCTGGACATGCGAATGACGCCCGGCGTCGGCGCCACCGCGGCGGAATTCCTGGCCTCCGCGACCGAGGCAGACCTCGCTCGGATCTTCAAGGAATACGCCGACGAGCCCCGGGCCCGCCGCTTGGCACGTGAGATCGTGCGGCGCCGGGAGCGGACACCCCTCACCAGCAGCGACGACCTGGTCAACGCCATCCGCGCCGTGCTGGGCGGCAGGAGCGGCCCCTCGGATTTTGCCCGGCTGTTCCAGGCGGTGCGGATCGCCGTCAACGACGAGTTGGTCGAGCTCGAGGTGGCCCTGGGGTCCCTGCGAGAGGCCTTGGCGCCCGGGGGCCTCCTCGCCGTCATCAGCTATCACTCGGGTGAAGATCGCATGGTGAAGCACGCCTTCCGGGACTGGGCTCGGGAATGCGTCTGCCCCCCGCGCCAGCCGGTGTGTACCTGTCGCGGTCGGGCGTTGGGCCGGGTGGAGACCAGGAAGGCCGTGCTCCCGACGCCCGCCGAGATTGCGGAGAACCCTCGAGCGCGCAGTGCGAAGCTGCGCGTCTTCCGAAAGGCCGATGAAGCTCAAGGGTAGGGGCTGGGTGGCCGTATGGCTGCTCTTGTTCCTGGGCGTGTTGACCTGGGTGGTGGCGCGGCAAACCGCTTCGCACGTCGCCGCGACGGAACTCCGCGGTGCCCAGGAGCGGCGCTCTTCCCTGGAAGCGCAGCGGGCGGAGCTGCTGCGACGCATCACGGAGGCCGGGAGCCGGGCGGTGCTCGTGCCCCGGGCCGAGTCGTTGGGGCTTCGCTTGCCGGCAGACAGCGAGATGGTCATCGTCCTCGTGCCAATTCGGGAGGGTCGCTGACATGCCAAAGGCGGTGGTGCGCCTGCAGGCGGTGCGGGTGGGGTTCGGCGTGGCCGCAACGGTGCTCTTGGTCCGTGCGGCCCAGGTACAGCTCGTCGCGGGTGCAGCGTACCAGGACACGGCGCAGGCCCAGCGCACCGAGCGCATCGAATTGCCCGCGCCGCGGGGACGCATTTTCGACCGCAACCGGGTTCCGCTGGCGTTGACCCAGGAGATGTTTCGCGTCGGCGTCGCCCCGGGGGAGCTGCGGGACACGACGGCGGCCATCGAGGCCATAGCGCAGCACCTCGGCCTTTCGAGCCGGTTCGTCCGCCAGCAGTTCCGCCTCTCCTATGCCTACTTCCACGGGCCGTTCAGCGCGAACCAGATCGCCCCCCTGCGAGAGATTCGCGGGGTACACCTCGAGTCGGAGCTGACGCGGTTCTACCCCAACCCCGATTTCGCCCGGGCCGTGCTGGGCAGGCCGAGTGCCGCCGGACGACCGGCCAGCGGCATCGAGCGGGTGCTCGACACGGCGCTGGTGGGTCGGGTGGGGAGCGCGGTGGTGTTGCGGGATCAGTTCGGTCGCCGATACCAATCACCCTCGCGCCTGGACGCGTTTCCCGTGCCAGGCCACGACGTGTTTCTCACCATCGACGCCGAGCTCCAGGACATCGTCGACCGCAGCTTGATGGAAGCCATCGATCGTCTCGAGGCCACCGGCGGTGAGGTGGTGGTCATGGACCCCCGGACGGGTGAGCTGCTGGCGGTGGCCTCCCGCCGGGCGGATGGCGCCGCGCCGGTGAGCATCTTCACGTCGGTGTTCGAGCCGGGGTCCACGGCCAAGCTGTTTGCGGCCGCGGCGCTCCTCGAGCTCGGATTGGCTGGGCCGACGGACACCGTGTGGGGCGAAGAAGGTGAATACCGACTGGGTGGGAGGGTGATCGAGGATGAAACGCCGGAGGGCTGGATGACGCTGCGGGGCGTTATCCGTCGGTCGAGCAACATCGGCATCGTCAAGTTCGCCTCCCGGTTGACGCCGGAGCAACACTTCATGGCGCTGCGAGATTTCGGCTTGGGCACGCCAACGGGCATCGAGCTTCCGGGAGAATCCCGCGGTCTCCTCGCCAAACCCGACCAGTGGACCCGCTGGAGCAGCGCGAGTCTGTCCTACGGATATGAGCTGGCCGTAACCATGCTGCAATTGGCATCGGCGTATGCGGCCATTGCGAACGACGGCATCCTCATGCAGCCGACCCTGATGCGGAGCGTCCGGGCGCCCGATGGAAGCGAGGTGTACCGTCACCGCCCCGAGCCCGTGCGACGCGTAGTGAGCGCCGCCGTCGCGGCCGAGCTCCGTGCCATGCTCCAGAGCGTGGTGGACGAAGACGGCACCGGAGCCACCGCCGCGCTGGTGAACTATGAGGTTGCCGGGAAGACGGGAACCGCGCGTCGGGCGGGACCCGGCGGTTACATCCCCGGTTCCACCACCGCGAGCTTTGCCTCGATGTTCCCCGCGGACCGACCGCAGCTCGTCATGGTGGTGAAGCTCGACGACCCCGAGGGAGGATTCGCGCGAACGAGCGCGGCGCCGCTGACCCGGGTGGTGCTCGAACAGGTGCTCGCGGCTCACACCAGCGCCCTGGATCCGGGCACGATGGAGGCCGTGGCGGCGAGCGCCCGCCCGCGCCAGGTGATGGAAGACGGCGTGATCCCCTATGTGGTCACCTGGCCCGCCGAGCCGCCCCCGGAGGTTCAATCTGAGCGCCGGGTCCCCGACGTCGTCGGGCTGTCCGTCCGCGAGGCGGCGCGCCGGCTGCACCAGTTGGGGTTGCGAGCGCGAGTCGAGGGCCGAGGCCGGATCGCGTCCGTGGAGCCGGTCCCCGGCACGTCGGTGTCCCAAGGCGATCTCGTCACCATCGTCGGGGAGGAAGGGAACACCCGCCGGTGACCGCGTTCGAACGAATCCTGCAATCCCTCGAACGAGCGGGCTTGGTAGTGCAACGGCCGGAAGCGCCGCCCGCATCCCTTGATGGAATCACCGAAGACTCGCGACGCGTCGCACCGGGTTGGCTCTTCTGCGCCATCGAAGGCACAGCCGAAGACGGCCATCGGTACCTGCCGGACGCCGTGTCCCGGGGCGCTGCCGCAGCCCTGGTGGCGCGTCCGTCGGCGGTGCCCATCCCCCAAATCGTGGTGCGGGAGAGTCGGGCCGCGGTTGCCCTCGCGGCGGCTGAGTGGTTCGAACACCCGGCGCGGGATCTCCAGATGGTTGGCGTGACGGGTACGAACGGAAAGTCGACGACGGTGGCGCTGCTTCGCCATCTGCTGAACCACGGTGCCGACACGGGATCCATGGGGACGTTGGGAGCGTTCGACGGCACCGGCGCACCGGTGTACGAGGAAGGGCTCACCACGCCGGGACCGGTGCAGTTGCAGGAGACCCTCGCCCGACTGCGCGACAGCGGGGTCACCAAGCTGGCGATGGAGGTCTCGTCCCACGCCCTCGATCAACATCGCGTAGATGCGTTGTCCTTCGCCGCCGGGGTGTTCACCAACCTCAGCCACGACCATCTCGATTACCACGCGAACCTCGAAGAATATTTCCAGGCCAAGCAGCGCCTCGCCGGCCTCGTGCACGCGGACGGAAGCGTGGTGGTAAATGCCGATGAGGCCGTCTGGAGGAGATTGCAGGTGCCGGAGGGGCGACGGGCCGTTTCTTTTGGGCTGGATGCCGAGGCCACTGTTCGCGGCAACGAGGTGCGCCTCGGTAGGACAGGGACTGATTTCAATCTTCTCATCGCAGGAGAATCAAGCCCGGCACGCGTCCCCTTGGTGGGAGATTTCAACGTGAGTAATGCGTTGGCGGCGGCGGCGGCGGCATGGGCATTGGACATTCCCGCCGAGAGAATCGTCGCACGGTTGGCAAACGCCCCCCAAGTGCCGGGGCGAATGGAGCAGTTGTTCGGAGAGCGGTACCTGATCCTTCGGGATTATGCACACACGCCGGACGCGCTGCGTCGCGCCTTGGCGGCTGCCCGGCCCCTGACGCGGGGGCGGTTGGTCGTCCTCTTCGGGTGCGGCGGCGATCGCGATCGACGGAAACGCTCCACCATGGGGAAGATTGCCGCCGGCGATGCGGATCTTGCCATCGTCACCTCGGACAATCCTCGCACCGAGGATCCGGACCGCATCGTCGACGACATCGTGGAGGGGATGGAAGGCATGGCGCACCTCCGCATCACCAACCGGCGGGAGGCCATCGAGCGAGCCATCGGGATGCTCGAAGACGGCGACTGCCTGTTGCTCGCGGGGAAGGGTCACGAGACCTATCAGGTCGTGGGGACCGAGCGGTCTCCTTTCGACGAGCGCGAGATCGTGCTCGACATTCTGGCCGGTCGGGGGACAGCGTGATCTGGACGACTGAAACGGTGGCGACCGTGTTGCACACGGGAGGGGCCGCGGATCGGACCTTCAGCGCAATCAGTACCGACACGCGGACGATGGGCGAAAACGCCCTGTTCGTTGCCCTCGTAGGCGAGCACTTCGACGGGCACGAGTTCCTCGAGACCGCCCGGCAAGCCGGTGCTACCGGCGCGGTGGTGCGCCGAGGAACCCCGCCGGTCGCAGGGCTGGTGCACTTCGAGGTGGATGATACGCTGGTGGCTCTGGGACGCCTCGCGAGGAAACGCCGTCGCCAGGTGGATGGGCCCGTGGTTGCCGTGACGGGCACCAACGGCAAGACCGCGACGAAGGAGATGTTGGCCCGGGCGTTGGGCACTCGGTGGAACGTGCATGCCACCGTCGCCAACCTCAACAACCGCATCGGAGTTCCCCAGACGATTCTCGCGGCGCCGGACGACACGGAGGCCTTCGTCGTGGAGGCCGGTGCCAACGAGATCGGCGAGATCGGGCACCTGCGGGACATCATCGAGCCGTCGGTGGCGGTGGTAACAAACGTGTCGGCGGGGCACCTGGCCGGGTTCGGATCGTTGGAGGCGGTGCTCGCCGAGAAGGTGTCCTTGTTGCACGACTGTCCGGTGGCGGTAGTGGGCACCCACCCGCCGGACCTTGCGGCGGAGGCGCGCCGGCACGCACGCCGCGTCGTGACAGCGGGCGGAGACGCCGGCGCCGACATCGCGCCCGACGCATGGACGGCGGGCGACGACGGTCGGGTGACGCTCACCGTTCGCGGCGAGCGCCTCACGCTTCCCGTAGTCGGCCGGCACCACCTGGACAATGCCATGGTCGCCGTGGCGGTGGCGGGAGAGCTGCAACTCGACATGCCACAGGTTGCCCGGGCCCTCGAGCAGGTGCGGCTTCCCGGTGGGCGGTGCGAGGTCCTCCGGCGCGGCGGTCTCGTCATCCTCAACGACACCTACAACGCCAATCCCGAATCTCTCAAGGCATCCCTCGAGACCGCCGCCGACCTTCGGGCCGGCCGCCCCTTCGTTGCCGTGGTGGGTACGATGCTGGAGTTGGGCGATGATTCGTCGCGACTGCATCGGGAAACGGCGGCGGCGATTCTGCGGAAAGACCCCAAGTTGGTGGGCGCCACCGGGGAGTTCATCGACGCGTTCAAAGCGTTGGGTGTGCCGGCGGATCGGCTCGTGACGTCGCGCGACGTAGAGGAATTGGGTAGTGTGTTGCGGGACCGGTTGGACGGCGATGAGCTGGTGTTGGTGAAAGCATCCCGCGGCATGCGGCTGGAGCGCCTCATCCCGTTGCTCAGGAGAGAAGACGAGGTCTAGTGCTCTATCACTTCCTGTTTCCACTCAGAGAATACTTCGGGGCCCTCCGGGTCTTTCAGTACATCACGTTTCGGGCCGCCGGCGCGGCGGCCACCGCCATCCTCCTGGCGTTCGTCGTGGGCCCGCCCATCATCCGGAGGCTCCGGGCGCGGAAGGTAGGGCAGGTCGTTCGGGCGGACGGGCCGACGTCCCACCAGTCCAAGGTCGGGACGCCCACGATGGGCGGGTTGATCATTCTACTGTGCACGATCGTCCCGACGATCCTGTGGGCGCGAATTGACAACCGCTACGTCCTCGTCGCCATGATCGCCACGCTGTGGACCGGCGCCATCGGGTTCGTCGATGACTACCTGAAGATCGTGCAGGGCAAGCCCCGCGGCCTGGTCGCCCGGTACAAGCTCGTAGGACAGGTCGTGTTCGGGGCAGCGCTGGGAATCTACCTGCTCCAGTTCCCGCTGGCGGCCAGCCTGCCGGCCAACGCCACCACCCTCCCGTTCTTCAAATACCTGTTGGTGCTGTTCTTGCCGCCGGTGTACGTGGCGTTCGTGGCGCTGGTGACGACGGGTTCGAGCAACGCGGTCAACCTCACCGACGGGCTCGACGGGTTGGCGGCGGGGCTCTCCATGATTGCCGCGGGCACGTTCGCCATCTTCGCGTACGTGATCGGCCGAACCGATACCTCGGCGTACCTCGGCCTCTTCTACATGGTGGATTCGGGAGAGCTCACGATCTTCTGTACGGCCCTGGCAGGTGCCTGTCTCGGGTTCCTGTGGTTCAACACGCATCCGGCAGACGTGTTCATGGGGGACACGGGCAGCCTGGCGATCGGAGGAGCCCTCGGCACCGTGGCCATCTTGCTCAAGTCGGAGTTCCTCCTCGTGATCGTCGGGGGCGTCTTCGTTGCGGAGGCGGCGTCGGTCATCCTCCAGACGGTGGTGTTCAAGTACCGCAAGCGACGCCACGGTGTGGAGTACGCGCGGGAACACCGCGTGCTCCGGATGGCGCCGCTCCATCACCATTTCGAGAAGGCCGGTTGGGCGGAACCACAGATCGTCATTCGCTTCTACATTTTGGGGATCTTTTGCACGCTCCTCGCCCTGGCGACGTTGAAGATTCGCTGATTCCTCCGGATTGGCGTACCCGCGAGGTGGCCGTTCTGGGGCTCGGCCGCACGGGGATCGCCGCCGGTCTGTGGCTGGCGGATCACGGTGTTCGGGTGTATGCGTCCGACGCGGACGACCGCCCCGAGGTGGCCGTTGCCGCCGAGACGTTGCGGTCCAAAACCGTCGCGGTGGACGTGGGTTCTCACGACCTCTCGCGCATTCAATCGTGTGCCGCTGTCGTCGTCTCTCCCGGGGTGCCTCCTGCCGCCGCACCGCTGGCGGTCGCTCGTGAGGCCGGCGTCCCGGTGGTGGCGGAGTTGGACCTCGCGGCCCGGGCGTTGGCGGGCGTGCCCCTGGTGGTGGTCACAGGTACCAACGGTAAGACGACCACGACGAGTTTGATCGCCCACTTGCTGCAATCCTCGGGAGTCGCCGCAGAGGCGGCGGGCAACATCGGCCGGCCGCTGATCGGGTTGGCCGAGCGCGCATCCTCGCTGCAGTTGGTGGTGGTGGAGGCATCGTCGTTTCAACTGCACGACGCCCCCAACCTGATGCCGGCCATCGGCGTCGTCACCAACCTCGCCCCGGATCATCTCGACCGGTACGACAGCGTCGAATCGTACTATGCCGACAAGCAATTGCTGTTTCGCAACGCCACGGACGCGTCGGTGTGGATCCTCAACGGCGACGACGAGGGCGTTCAGCAGCTGGCCGCCGGCGTGCCGGGCGAGCGACGCATCTGGAGCACGCGAGGGGTGGCGGACGCGTGGTGGAACCGCGCGTCGGGATCCCTCATGCTCGGTGACCAGGCGGTCGTGGAGCGGGGTGACGTGCCGTTGTTGGGCGACCACAACGTGGAGAATGTGCTTGCCGCCATCCTCGTCGCTGCGGCCGCCGGAGTGGAATGTTCGCAGATAGCGGCCGCCCTTCCATCCTTTCAGGGATTACCCCACCGTTTGGAACCGGTGCGGGAAGTGGACGGTGCCCTGTGGATCAACGATTCCAAGGGCACCAACGTCGCATCCACGCGGGTGGCGCTTGCGGCGATGGACCGCCCCTTCGTGCTCATCGCCGGCGGACAGGACAAGGGGGAGCCGCTCGACTCACTGGTGCCGTTTCTTGCGGAATGTCGCCGGGTGGTGGCGTACGGCGAGGCAGCGGCCAAGATCCGGCAGGAGTTGGGGAGATCGGTGGAAACGGACGTGGTCGCGACCCTGGAATCCGCCGTGCGCTCGGCCCGCGGCGTGGTGCAGGCGGGAGACGCGGTGCTCCTCTCGCCGGCGTGTGCGAGCTTCGACCAATTCCACGATTACGAGGAACGCGGCAACGTGTTCAAACAGCTCGTGGGGGCCCTGTAGATGGCACGGCGACGACCTCCACCCCACGCCACGTGGGAGACGCGCTTGCTGTTTCTCGTCACGCTGGTGCTCGTCGTGTTCGGCATTGCCGCCGTGTATGGCGCATCGAGTATCGTCGCGGTGCAGGCCGGTGAGACGGGATCGGCCTTTGCCCTGCGCCAACTGATCGGAGCAACCATTGGCGGGGCGGCGCTGTTGGTCGCGACGCGCATCGACTACCACGTGTGGCAACGGTTTGCGTGGCCGATGCTCGGCATCGTGTCCCTGGCATTGTTGATCCTGCTGTTGCCGTTTGCGGACCCCATTGTACTCGAGCTCAACGGGTCGCGCCGCTGGCTCGGCGTGGCGGGGTTCTCGGTCCAGCCGGCCGAGTTCGCGAAGTTCGCCGTGGTGGCGTGGACCGCGATGCTCGCGACGAGGAAGGGCAACACCCTTCGTAACTTCAGGAGAGGCTTGTTGCCGTTTCTCGTCATCCTCGCTCCGGTGACCGCGCTTGTTCTCTTCGAGCCGGCCCTCTCTCTCGCGCTGTCGGTGTGCCTCCTCGCGGGCGTTGTGCTCTTTTCGGCCGGCGCCAAGATCGGACATTTCATCGTCATCGGCGTGTTCATGACCCCGTTCCTCTGGCGAGAGATCACCGCCGTGCAGTACCGAATGCAGCGGTGGATGAGTTTTCTCAGCTCGGGAACGGACTACGCCGAATCCGGGTGGCAGATTCAGCAGTCACTCATCGGCATGGGCGCGGGAAGGCTCTTCGGGGTGGGCTTCGGCGAAGGGATGCAGAAGATGGGGTACCTTCCGTACGGGTACTCCGATTTCATCTTCAGCACCATTGGTGAGGAGTGGGGTTTCGTGGGCGTCGCCTTGCTCATTGGGCTGTTTGCGTTGTTCGTGGTCCTCGGGCTGCACATCGCCCGAACGGCGGCGGATCGGTTCGGCACGCTGCTCGCCGTCGGACTCACGGCGATGGTTGGCGTGACGGCGTTCGTGCACATCGCCGTGACGCTGGGCGTTATCCCCACTACGGGACTCCCGCTGCCGTTCATCTCGTACGGCCGCACCAATCTGATCGTCTCCATGTTTGCGGCGGGGGTGCTGATCAACGTGGGTGAGCGTCGATGAAGGTCGTGATCGCCGGTGGCGGAACGGGCGGCCATCTCATGCCGGCGCTGGCCATTGCCGATGCCTTGTGCGCGTTACGCCCCGACGTCGAGCCGGTCCTCGTGGGAGCGGAGCGCGGGGTCGAGGCGGAGATCCTCCCGGAGCGGGACCGCTACCCGTTTCATCTCCTTCCCGCGGAGCCCATCCATCGGCACGCGTGGTGGAAGAATGCCCGGTGGCTGCTGCTCGCATCGCGGCTCATGCGGAAGTGCCGGCGCATCCTCGATCGTGAGCGGCCGGCCTTTGCGGTGGGGACCGGCGGTTACGCCGCGGGACCGATGTTGTGGGCGTGTAGCCAGCGGGGCATTCCCTACGGTCTTCAGGAGCAAAACGCCTTTCCGGGTGTGACGACGCGCCTGTTGGCCCGACGGGCGCAACAGGTTCACCTGGGCTTTCCCGAAGCGCGGGCCCATCTGCGTCCCGGTCCCGACACGGAGATATTCGATTTCGGCAATCCCATTTCGCCCCCGGATCCGCGATTCGATCGCGGGGCGGCGCGACGGGGACTCGGTATTGCCGACAGTGCCGCGGTGTGTTTCATCATGGGTGGCAGCCAGGGGGCCCGCAGCATCAACCGCGCCGTGGCCCAAGCGATGGCCGACGGCGCCCTGGACGACGTGACGCTGCTGTGGAGCACCGGGCCCTCCACCTGGGAGGAGTACCGGGGGCACCACGCGCCGCCCCACCGAATCGTCAAACCCTTCTGGGATCCGGTGGGTGAGGCATACGGGGCCACCGACATCGTGGTCGCCCGGGCCGGCGCCATGACCACCGCCGAGCTCTCCGGTTGGAGCTTGCCGGCGATTCTGATTCCGCTTCCCACTGCCGCCGCCGACCACCAGACCCGGAACGCGGTGGCGTTGGAGGACGCCGGGGCGGCGGTGCACCTTCCCGAAACGGGCCTCGGGCCCGGGTCGTTGGCGACCCTCGTGAAGGAGATTCTGGGGGCGCCCGAGCGGCTCCAGTCGATGTCGCAAAATGCGAAAAAGCGGTCCCAGCCAGGAGCCGCGAAGCAGATTGCAGGCCATCTCCTGGCCCTCGCCGAGTAGGCCAAAGTCTTTCGTAAATCTAGACTTAGCCTTATTTTACACCCCACCAATGGAACTATTTGCCCCTGACAATCCCCGACCCATCCACTTCATGGGGATCGCAGGTGCTGGTATGGGTGCGCTTGCACTCCTGGCCCGGCACCGAGGGGTAGGAATCACCGGAAGCGACATCGATCCGACAAACGCGGCCGATCTCATCCAGGCCGGGGTGGAGGTGTATGCGGGGCACGATCCGGCCCACATTCGCGACGCCAGAGCGGTGATCTACACGTCGGCGGTGGATCCCAACCACCCCGTATTGCAGGCGGCGGCCGAAGCGGGCATGCCGACGTTCAAGCGGGCCGAGGCCCTGCGGCTCTTGATCGGAGACCGGGTGACGGTTGGGGTGGCCGGTACCCACGGGAAGACCACGACCACCACCATGGTCACCGAGGTCCTGGCCGCCACCGGTCGGGATCCCACGGGTCTAGTGGGTGGGCGGGTCGACTCGTGGGGCGGCAACGCCCGGGTGGGGGGCGACGAGCTGTTTGTGGTGGAGGCGGATGAGTACGACCGCTCCTTCCTCGCGCTGTGTCCCACGATTGCCGTGGTGAACAACGTGGAGGCGGAACATCTGGAGTGCTACGGGTCCTTCGACGCGTTGGAGGACGCGTTCGTCGAGTTTGCCGGCAGGGCCGAGCGCGTGCTCGTGGGCGCTGACGACGCGGGAGCGATCCGGGTGGCGGAGCGACTCGAGACGCCGGTGTGGCGCGTGGGCGAAGCCCCCGACGCGGACCTGCGGCTCACGGACGTTGGCCAGGCTCCGGAAACGACCACGGCGCAGCTCCAATTCGCCGACGGGCGCAGCCTGCCCCTCGAACTCCGCGTTCCGGGAGTGCACAACCTGCGCAACGCGGCCATGGCGATGGGAGTCGCCGCCGCCCTCGACGTGGATCTCCGGGATGCCGCCGCCGCCCTCGCGGCGTTCTGCGGCGTCGGCCGGAGGTTTCAGATCGTGGGCACCAAGGGGGGCGTGACGGTGGTGGACGACTACGCCCACCACGCGACGGAGGTCTCGGCCACCCTTGGCGCAGCCCGTCAGCGGTTCCCCAACGCCCGGATCGTCGCGGCCTTTCAGCCCCACCTCTACAGCCGAACGCAGCGACACAGCGAGGCCCTGGGCCGAGCCCTGGCCGCGGCCGACGTCGTCGTGGTGACGGACATCTATCCAGCACGGGAGCAGCCGATCCCGGACGTCACGGGCAGGTTGGTGGTGGATGCGGCATCGAATGCGGGTGCGAACGTCACCTGGATCGAAAACCGTGACGACCTGGCCGGCGGTCTGGCCGAGTTGGTCCGTCCCGGCGATACGGTGTTGACGTTGGGAGCGGGGGACATCACCCAGGTTGCCGGAGAACTGCTGCACCGGCTCGCCGACGCGGCCGCATGACGCGACGCGTGACCATCTCCGCCGCCGGTGGGGCCGTGGTACTGGCCGGTCTCCTGGCGACGCCGCTGCTCTTGCGTCAAGTGGCGTTCTTCCACGTGCGGCAGGTGGAGTTGATCGGGGTGCGGTATCTGATGCCCGACGACGTGCTCCACGCTCTCGACCTGGCACCGGACCAGAGCGTCTTCGATGACCTGGAGGTGCTGGAGGAGCGCGTGTCCCGGGTGGGCGGCGTCGTTCAGGCCCGGGTCCGGCGGCGGCTGCCTGGAACACTGCGCGTCGAAGTGAATGAGCGCTTCCCCATGGCGCTTGCGCCGGGGCCGGAGGGATTCGTTGTGCTGGACGCCTGGGCCAGGCCGCTGCCCTACGATCCTGCGGCGAGTGGCGTGGACTTGCCCGTCGTGGCCCGACCGGACACGCTGTTGGTGGGGGCGCTGGCGGCGGTACGCTTCGCCAGTCGGGATCTCTACGACGAGGTGGAGTGGGTGGAACCGGGGGAGAACGGGGGCGTGCGCCTCGTGCTCGGGGGACGTCGGATCCTCGTGCGGGACATGCCCACGTTGGGCGACGTGGACGCGGTGCTCGCGGTCCGCGAGCAAATCGGGAATGCATATGACGAGCTCGACGCTCGCTTTGGTGGTTGGGTCGTCGTGCGGCGGAGAGAGATATGACGGACGAACGGATCGTCGCGGCACTGGATCTCGGGAGCACTCGTACGTGTGCCGTGATCGCGCAGGTGGCCGGAGACGAGAGATTCCCCGGGGCGAAGGTGCTCGGCGTCGGGATCTCGCGGGAAACGGGCGTACGCCGAGGCGTGGTCCGTGACATCGACGAGACCACACGATCCATCGTGGACGCGATGCGCGATGCGGAGCGGATGGCCGGCGTGCAGGTTCCCGGCATCCACTGCGGCATTGCCGGGGAGCATGTCCAATTCCGCACGTCGCCCGGGTTGGCGTCGGTGACGGGAGAGGAGATTTCCCGGGCCGACATCGAACGGGTCAACGAGGTGGCCACGGCCGTCAGCTTGGGCCAGGACCGGGAACTGCTCCACTCGATTCCCCTGGACTACCAGGTCGACGAACAGGACGGCATCAGCGATCCGGAGGGGATGACGGGGTTGCGCCTCGAGGTCCAGATGTACCTCGTCTCGGTGCAGATCGCCGCGGCCCAGAACCTTCGCAAATCGGTGGAGCGGGCCGGCTACCGGATTGCCCGCCTCGTCCTCGAGCCGCTGGCGGCGTCCCTCGGGGTGCTCACCGAGGAAGAGCGGGAATTGGGGTGTGTGTTGGTGGATCTCGGGGGCGGGTCCACCGGGGTCGCGATCTTCAAGGACGGCAAGGTCCAGCACATCGCCTCGCTGCAATATGCTGGGTCCCACGTGACCAGCGACATCGTGCACGGGCTGAGCGTGACGCAGGCGGATGCCGAGCGCCTCAAGGAGAAATGGGGCACGGCCTACACGCCCATGGTCGACCCCGACGAGAGCATCGACCTCCCCAGCACACCCGGGCAAGGAATCAGGCAAGCGAAAAGAGAACTACTTGCCCATATTATTCACCAGAGGTTGGACGAGATCTTGGGTCTCGTACAACAGGAAATTGAAAAAACAGGCTTTACGGGTAATCTTCCCGCGGGGGTTGTGGTGACCGGCGGCGGGGCGCATCAGCCGGGCATCGTCGAATTGGCGCGGGAGGCCTTCGCAACTCCGGCGCGGGTAGGGATGCCGCACCAGGGGATTTCGGGGCTCGTGGACAGCGTGCAGGCACCCCGGTTCGCCGTGTCCACCGGGCTTCTGTTGTACGCAGCCCGCGAGATCCTCGAACGCGAAGGTGCGACGGAATCAGGTGTTGGCAGGCTCTTTGGTCCGGTGAAGCGTTGGCTCCAGGATTTCTTCTAAGAGGCACCCATGGTCTTTGAGCTCGAAGAGGCAATCTCCCAGAACGCGCGAATGAAGGTGGTCGGCGTCGGGGGTGGCGGCGGGAACGCGGTCAACCGCATGATCGACGAACATCTCATGGGCGTGGAGTTCATCACGGTCAACACCGACGCGCAGGCGTTGATGAACACCAAGGCCGACACGCGTGTGCAGATCGGCAAGAAGCTCACCCGCGGCCTCGGCGCAGGGGCCCGGCCCGAGATCGGCCGCCAGGCCATCGAGGAGAACAAGGACGACGTGCTGCAGGTGCTGAGTGGCGCCGATCTCGTCTTTGTGACCTGCGGGATGGGCGGCGGCACGGGGACGGGTGCGGGGCCGGTCATCTCCCAGCTCGCCCGCGACGTGGGAGCCCTCACGGTGGGCATCATCACCAAGCCGTTCCTGTTCGAGGGCCGGAAGCGCATGCGGCAGGCGGAGATCGGGATCGCCGAGATACGCAAGCGCGTGGATACCATGATCGTCGTGCCCAACGAGCGGCTCCTCGCAGTGGTGGGCAAGAACGTGCCCTTCCAGGACGCGCTGAAGAAGGCCGACGAGGTACTGCTCCACGCCACCCAGGGCATTTCCACCCTCATCACCGTCACCGGCTTGGTCAACGTGGATTTCGCCGACGTGCGGACCGTGATGCAACACGGTGGCGCCGCCCTGATGGGAACGGGCATGGCTCGGGGGGACGACAGGGCGATCGAGGCCGCGCAGGACGCGATTTCCAGCCCGTTGCTCGACAACGTGTCCATCCTGGGGTCCACCGGCGTGCTGGTGAACATCACCGGCGGCGACGACCTCACCCTCGGGGAAGTCAACCAGGTCAGCGAGATCGTGCACGAGGCCTCCGGCGACCAGGCGGAGATCATCTTCGGGGCCGTGAACGACAGCGCCATGGAGGGCGAGATCCGCGTGACGGTCATCGCCACCGGATTCGACAAGACGCTGGAGCAGGACAGCTCGTTGAGTCGTAGCAGCGTTCCCGGCGTGCTGCAGTTCCCTCAGCGGGCGGCCGCGGGGGGTGGTGGGGCGGCAGCGATGCCTGCGCCGATCCAGCCGTCTTCGCCGGCGCCTGAGGCGCAACAACAGGGCGAGGTCTCCGAAATGGAGATTCCCACCTTCATCCGGCGCCAGATGGATTGATGGATCGCCGACTCCTGCAACTAGCGGTATCGGGGGCTGTGGTGAGCACAGCCCTTGTTGTGTTGACCACGGGGTCCGCGCGCCGCATCCAGGAAACCCCGGTGGCGACCCCCATCGTCGTGTCCAGGGCGTACGAGGAGCAAACGGACCGCCTGCGCCGCAACGAGACCCTCTCCCACATGTTCGCCCGCCACAATGTCGAAGGCCCGGAGCTGCAGCAACTCCTCGAGGCGGCGCGACCTCGCGGTCTCAATCCGCGCCGCGTCACACGCAGTCAGGTGTTCGAGTTCCGCTACGCGATCGGACACACGGTGCCGGATCGCGTCCGGACCCGGATCAGCGAGGACGCGTTTCTCTTGCTGCAACGCAACGCCGCGGGTGAGTGGGGCGGCGCCCTCGACGCGATTCGCTGGACCGTGGTGCGTGAGCGGGCGGCCGGCTCCATCACCTCGTCGTTGAACGACGCGGTGCACGCCGCCATTCCCGATTCCATCCTCAGCTTCGGTTACCGGGATCGCCTCATCTGGAACGTGGCGGAGGACGTGTACGGGTGGGTCATCGATTTCACGAGAGATCCGCGTCCCGGTGACCGCTTCGAGATTCTGTACGAGCGCCTCGTGTCGTCGGAGGGCGACGTACGGTACGGGCGGCTCCTCGCCTCCAGTATCGAGACCGCCGGCAGGCCGAACACCGCGTACGTCATGTCGGACGAGCAGAATCGCAACGTGTACTACAATGGAGAGGGCCGTTCCCTGAAGCGTGCCTTTCTCCGCTATCCGGTACAGTTCCGGAGGATCTCGGGCGGGTATGGCCGGCGCTTCCATCCTGTGCTCCGCCAGTACCGGGCACATCTGGGGACGGACTATGCCGCCACCACCGGGACGCCGGTGTATGCTACGGCCGACGGTGAGGTCAGACGTGCAGGGCGGTGGGGCGGCTATGGCCTCGTGGTGACCATCCGGCATCCAAAGGACATCGAAACCAGGTACGCCCACATGTCCCGCGTGCACTCCGGGATCAAACCCGGGGTGAGGGTGCGTCAAGGCGAGATCATCGGTTATGTGGGTATGACCGGCCTCGCCACCGGACCCCACGTGCACTACGAGTTTCTCAAGAACGGCCGCCAGGTGGACTCCCGTGGTGTCGACATGGGTGACGGCGATCCGGTTCCCGAATCGCTCCGGGCCGAGTTCGAGATCGTCCGTGCGGCGTTCAACCTGGTGCTCTTCGACAGCACGGCAACCGATCGGACCGTGGTGGCCAAACGCTGAGCGCTATCTTGGGTTCCGTGCTACCTCTACCAGAAGAAGTTCCCACGAAATGGTCGGCGTAATCCTCGCCACCCTTGCGGTGGCGGTGGTCGCCGTCGTGGTGTACCTGAGGCGGGAGCGCCTCGGTGTCGAGGGCTTGGGCTTGGCCGCCCTTCGTACGGTGGCCCTGGGCGCCCTGTTCCTCGCCCTCTTCAACCCCGGAATGCTGCGCCGGGTTGCCGACGGGATTCCCACGGTGTTGTTGGACGCCTCGCTCAGCATGGGGGCCGCGGGCGGGTCGTGGCAGGCGGCCCTGGACAGCGCACAGGCCCTCGCGGAAACCGGCGCCGGCGACGGCACGATCCTGCGGTTCGGGTCGGGTCTTGCACCCTTCGACACGCTTCCCCCTCTCGATGGAGCGTCCCGGGTGAAGGACGCCCTGGAGGCGAGCGTGGGACGCACGGGACCGGTGTTCGTCGTCTCGGATGGGGAAGTGCAGGACGGCGCCGTGCTCCCTCCTGGTTTGACCCACGCGGCCACGGTCGTCTCCATCCCGAGGGACACGGTCGCCAACGCGGCCCTGCTGGACGTGACGGTGGACCGCCAGGTGCAGGAGAACGATTCGATACGAGTGGGGCTGGTGGTGAGCACGTGGGGATCGTTGGACACGGCCGGGGCGAGCATTGAGCTCCTGGCCGGCGGCCGACCGCTGCTGCGGCGTCGCCTGGCGCTGCCCCAACCCCCGGGCACCGCCCGACGCTCCGTGACCCTTCCTCCCGGCACCTTGAGCTCCGGGACACACGTGCTGGGAGCCCGACTCGTCGCCACGGGCGACGCAGAGCCGCGGGACGACCGGCGGCAACGGATCGTCACCGTGACGTCGCAACCGGCCATCGTCGTCATCGTCGATCCGGCGGATGTGGAAGGCCGCTTCCTCATGCACGAGATCAGTGAGGTGGCCAACACCCCCGTACGGGGGTTCGCCCGGATCGGAGACGGCGCGTGGCTCGACATGTCCACGCTGGCACCCACCGACGCCGCGGCAGTGCGGGGAGCGGCCGCCGGGGCCCGGCTGGTGGCGATACGGGGTGCCGACCGCGTCGGGGCCGCGGATGTGGGGGCAGCGGTGTGGCGCTGGCCCGCAGCGAGCGACACCGCCACCGAATTCTTCGAAGGCGATTGGTACGTCACGGCGGAGGTGCCGGCGTCGCCCCTGGCAGGCCGACTCGCGGCGGCGGCGTGGGATTCGGTTCCACCGCTGACGGGCATCGTGCCCTTTGTGGCGGGAGGGACCGAGTGGGTGGCCATCACCGGGCGGCGCGCGCGGCGGGGCGTGGACCGGCCGCTCCTCATCGGGCACGACTCGAGCGGAATCCGACACTTGACCACCGCCGGGTTGGGGCTGTGGCGGTGGGTGCTCCGGGGCGGTGCGGCCCGGGAGACCTACCGGGCCGTCGTGGCCGCCGGGACGGACTGGCTGTTGCAGACGGGGGCGGTGGAGACCAGGGCTCCCCTGACGGTGGAGCCGGTGGTGCAGCGCGGCGAGCCACTCGTATTCCGCTGGACGGCGCAGGCCATTCCGGACTCGACAATCGTATTCCTCGCCGGTCCGGACACCACCGTCACCGTCACCCTGCGGTACGATCCCGCCGGCGCCGCCATGGTGCTCCTGGAGCCGGGCGTGTACCGGTGGAACGCGTCGGGTGTGCTGAACGCGTCCGGCATCGCTGTGGTGGAGGAATACTCCGACGAATACCATCCCCGGAGCGTGACACTCAGGGCGGGCCTCGGCGAGAGTCGCATGCAGCTGATGGTGCGCCGGGCGCGAGAGGCGTGGTGGTTGTTCCTCATCGCCATGGCGGCGTTCCTCACCGAGTGGGGATGGCGCCAGCGGCGGGGGTTGCCATAGCCATGGGACTGTGGAAGCGCATCAAGCAGGTCGCCCTCACCGACGTCGCGGTCCTCGTCAAAGGCATCGATCGCGACATGCTGGAAGAGGTGGAGCGGGTGCTGGTGGAGGCCGATTTCGGTCTGGCGACGTTCGATCTGGTGGAGCACCTGGAAGCCGAGATCCGCCGCGGGGAGCTCAAAACAGAGAACGCGTTCCGCAGCTGGCTGGTCGATGAGATCGCCGGCATGTTCGCCGGCGACGACGAGGCCGTCCCGGGGAGGGCGACGTCCGACGAGATCGAGCTGGCCGCCGAGGGTCCCACGGTGGTGCTCATCCTGGGGGTGAACGGCGTCGGCAAGACCACGCAGGCGGCCAAGCTGGCGCACCGTATCGTGACGCGTGGACGGAGCGTTCTCCTCGCAGCGGCCGACACGTTCCGCCCCGGCGCCACCGAGCAACTCGCCATCTGGGCCGACCGGCTGGGGCTCCCTGCGGTCACGGGAACCCAGGGGGGCGATCCCGCTGCGGTGGCGTTCGACGCGGTGGAAGCCGCCACGGCCCGGGGCATCGACGTGGTGATCATCGATACGGCCGGACGGTTGCACACCGAGTCGGACCTCATGACCGAGCTGCAGAAGATCGTCCGCGTCGTCGGACGCCGGTGCGTCGGCGCTCCCCACGAGAGCTTCCTGGTGTTGGACGGCACCGTCGGTCAGAACGCCATGCAGCAGGGCAAGCTGTTCGCCGACGCCGTCCCGGTATCCGGGCTGATCGTCACCAAGCTCGACGGAACCGCAAAGGGAGGCGCCGTCGTGTCGCTGCAACGCGAGATCGGCGTTCCCGTGCGGTTTCTCGGAGTCGGGGAGACGGTGGACGATCTCGACGCTTTCGAGCCGCGACGGTTCGCGGAGCGTCTCCTGGGCGACTGATGCCGCTCCGACTGGACACGTCCGTGCAGTACCTCAAGGGCGTGGGGCCGCGCCGGGCGGAGGTCTTCGCGAAGCTCGGCATCCACACCGTCGAAGATCTCCTGTACCACACTCCGCACCGCTACCTCGATGCCACGACGGTGACACACATTGCCCGGGCCGACGTGGGCAACGAGGTGACGCTGATCGGCCGCGTGATCTCCACTGGCGTGCTTCCCACCCGCCGGCGATTGCGGATCTTCCGCGCGGTGATTCGGGATGCGTCCGGGTTGATCGAGTGCGCCTGGCCGGGACAGGCCTTTCTCGACCGAACCATCAAGGAAGGGCAGCTCCTCTTGGTGTCGGGACCCATCAAGTACTACCACGGGCGGCAGATGGTCCCCCGGGAGCAGATCGTGCTGGCCGGGCCGGACGATGAGGAGGCCGAGGAGGCGGGGCAGGGGGTGGTGCTGTCGGTGTATCCGGCCACCGAAGGACTGTCGCACCGGCAGATCCGGCGACTCGTCCGGGACCACCTCGACGACATGGTGCGGCTGGTGGATGACGTCGCCGGTCCCCACCTACCGCAGGAGCTGGAACTCGCGTCACTACGGGATGCCCTCTTGGCGGTGCATCGACCCGGGGCGGTTGCCGACGCCGAACGGGGGCGCCGGCGTCTCGCCTTCGACGAGTTGTTCGACATGCAATTGGTGGTGGCGCGGGCGCGGTATCTCGCCAAGCGGGCAACCAAGGGCATGCAACACGTGCTCAAGAAGGACCTCACGACGAAGCTCAAGCATGCCCTGCCGTTCGAGCTGACCGACGGACAGCGCCGCGTGATCCGGGAGATCACAGCCGACATGACCTCGCCGGAACGGATGCACCGACTCCTGATGGGCGATGTGGGAGCGGGCAAGACCATCGTGGCGCTGTTCGCGATGCTCCTGGCGGTGGAGAACGACAGCCAGGCAGTGTTCATGGCGCCGACGGAGCTGTTGGCGGAGCAGCACGCGAAGATATTGGCCCAATTCCTGGCACCGCTGGGCATCGTGCCGGAGCTCTTGATCGGCCGTCTCAGCCCGTCGGAGAAAACGGCCGTGCGGGAGCGGATTGCCTCGGGGGGGAGCCGGGTCGTCGTGGGGACCCACGCGCTGTTTCAGGAGCAGACCGCCTTCCATCGGTTGGGACTCGTGGTGATCGACGAGCAGCACCGCTTCGGGGTGGAGCAGCGGGCGGCGTTGATCGAGAAGGGGGAGGCGCCCGATGTGCTGCTGCTGTCGGCTACCCCCATCCCCCGCACGATGGCGTTGACGGTCTACGGCGACCTCGACGTCTCGGCCCTCAAGGAGAAACCGGCCGGCCGCCGTGACGTCCGCACGACGGTGCGCAGCAGTCGCAGCCGATCGGCGATCTACGGGTTCGTGCGGGAACAGTGTGATGTGGGGAGGCAGGTGTACGTCGTCTATCCCGTCATCGAGGAGTCGGAGAAGGTGGATCTCAAAGCCGCCACGACCATGGCCGAGCAGCTCCGCACCGACCTCGATCCCCTCGAGGTGGGATTGGTCCACGGGCGGTTGAAACCCGACGAGCGTGACACGACCATGCGCCGTTTTCGTAGCGGCGAGATCCACGTCCTCGTGGCCACCACGGTGATCGAGGTTGGCATCGACGTGCCCAACGCCACGGTCATGGTGATCGAACACCCCGAGCGGTTCGGCCTGGCTCAGCTGCATCAGCTGCGTGGCCGTGTGGGGAGGGGTGGGGACGAGAGCTACTGCATTCTGGTAGCCGATGCCGGGGCGCGGAATCGCCTGCGGCAATTCGCCCAATCCACCGACGGCTTTCGCATCGCCGAGTTGGATCTGCAGGAGCGGGGGATGGGTCAGCTTGCCGGTGCGCGGCAGTCGGGTGGCCTGGCGGTGCGCTTCACGGATTTCTCGAAAGACGAGGATCTCATTGTCGCGTCACGAAGGGCCGCGCTCCACATCATCGAAGACGATCCCCTGCTCTCCCACAAGGGACACGTCGAGTTGCGGCAACGGTTGGAGCGCCGGTACGAGCGGGGAATGGAGCTGTTCAGAGTCGGGTAGCGGGGAGTGGTGGGGGAACCGGTACCGGCAACGGGGGTTTCAACCCACGAGCCAATGACAGAAGAGACCCGAACCGAGATCTACCGCCACGGGGACGCTAGGGTGGACCTGAAGATCCGCCCCAAGGCGTGGTTTGCCCACGTGCGGGTGTGGAACGGTGCCCGTTGGCCCAGGGTGGAGCGAACCTACCACGCCCGGCTGCGAGGATGGATTCCTTGGTTTCCTCTGGAGCGACAGGTCGTGCGAGCCGTGGAATATGCCAACCGCCGGGCGTCGGTCTTCGTGCCTCGGGACGAGATCCAGAAGCGTGTCCAGAACGCGCTGAAGCTGTTGTAGGCTCTCTTCGACGGTCTGCCTTTCCGTCGTTCCCGTTCTCGGTCTATATTCGTCCGATCCAACCCGTGGGAGCAGCGCCCATGTTGAGGTTCTTCCGTGTAATCGTTGGGAGTGCCGCGGTGTGCCGTTCCTCGGCACGCCCCGTCTTCTCGGACATCAATGGTGGGTTCTGCTCGGTGAAGCTGGAGTCGAGAGACCGTCCGGTGATGTGAACGCCGGAACAAACGACGTGAAACTGCGAGGCGACATGGGGAACGAACTGGCGGCGAAGGAGTGTGTCCCGTGCCGGGGCGGGGTGCCGCCCCTGGGGGCAGAGCGGATCCAGGAATTGCTGGCGCAGCTCGGGCGTGATTGGACCGTCGTCGACGACCATCACCTGCACAAGGAGTACGCGCTCGACGATTTCGCCGAGGCGTTGGCGCTCACGAATCGCATCGGGGCGATTGCCGAGGAGCAAAACCACCACCCGGACGTCTATCTCGCGTGGGGCAAGGTGGGTGTCACGATCTGGACCCACAAGATCGACGGCTTGACGGAGAGCGACTTCGTGTTTGCGGCGAAGTGCGAGGAAGCGGCCTGACGGCTCAGCGCTTCCCTTTTTAGCCGACCCGGCCTACCATTCCCGCCAATGAAAGACGTGCTGCGTATCAAGGATCTGGCCCACCACGCGGGCGAGACCGTTTCGGTCCATGGGTGGGTGGCGCAGACCCGCTCCAGCGGCAAGATCGCCTTTGTCGTGTTGCGGGACGGCACGGGCCGTCTGCAATGCGTCGCTCCCAAGAACGAAGTGGATGCCGCCGTG
>JBDHHA010000064.1:0-48222 GCA_039589615.1 Gemmatimonadota bacterium | reverse complement strand
CGAGCCCGCCCTGCAGCGAGGCCCGCGACCTCAGTGGCGAGCACCGGATTGTGGTAGGTCATCACCGTCACGGTGAGAATAAAAGGAAAGCCCCGCTCGAGAATCAAGCGGGGCACTCATTTTCCAACCTCAACGGGGCTGACGAGACTCGAACTCGCGACCTCCGGTGTGACAGACCGGCACTCTAACCAACTGAGCTACAACCCCTTGTTAACTTCGGGGCCTCAATGTAGTCACCCCCGTGTTCGTAATTCAAGCCCGGTGGCCAACCTTATCTGGACGCGCAGAAGACCGCGATCATCTGGTCCGAAGCCGCAGAGATCTGCTCGAGATTCGGTAACAGGGCATCAGCGGTGGACTGTGACAAGCTGGCCCCTGCCAGCATCCGCTCCACAGCCAGCTTCGCCAAGACATCGAACTCTTGAGCCGCCTCGCAGGATTCGGAGGCCGCTACCTCGGTGTACACCGGCGGCAGCCGGAAATACGCCGCGAAGCCGTAGAAAAAGCTGGCCGGGCTCGTGATCTGTCCGGTCACGTCATACGTGATCGCTTTGTCGAGCCAGTCCATGGCCAGATCGGGGCGCGTGCGTGCCTGGGCCAACGCGGCGCCCGGCGTGTAATAGAACGGCGCCACGAGCCGCTGGATTCTCTCGTCGCCCGCCGCCGCTTCGACCACCAAGGTCATAAGGGAATCGGCCCAGAACAGCGTCGCGGTGTCCAAGGGCACGGCGGTGTCGATCACCACCGTCTCCACCAGTTTGCTCGCATAGGCGAGCATCGCCGTCGCGTCCCCGGGGTTCAGCTCCATCACCCGCTCGTAGGCCAGCAGCGTGGCCAGCGAGTCCGTGGTGGTGCTCAAGCGGGTCGCTCGCTGCCCCCAAAACCGCAGGGAATTGGGGAACTGCTCCACCGCCTCCCCCGTCCACCGAAGTAATGCCACGCTGTCGTCGGCGAACTCGGCGGCGCCCAGCACCTGAATGAAGAACGCCGAATCGCTGGCTAGGGAGGGGTCCGTGTCGTACCAGTCGCCAAAGGCCTCCACTGCACACGGCCAGTTCTGTCCGTCAAAGCACACCCGGGCCCGCAGGCGGGTGAGATTCGGATCCCCCGGCTGCAAATCCAGACCCTCTTCGACCAGGATCAGGGCTCGATCCCAGTCCCCCTGGAGCTGCCACATATTGATCACGCTGATCCGCTGATCCATGTCCTCCGGATTCGCCCGCAACCGGCTCTCCGAGGATTCGATGGCCCCGACGGTGTCGCCCTTCATGAAGTACTGCTCGGCCAACCGCTGCCAGGCCCGCTCCAGCAGGGGGTCACCCGTCACCACCTTGGTGTACGC
Source organism: Gemmatimonadota bacterium (assembly GCA_039589615.1). Taxonomy (GTDB): domain Bacteria; phylum Gemmatimonadota; class Gemmatimonadetes; order Gemmatimonadales; family GWC2-71-9; genus B3T1B10. Next base: position 46,880 of record JBDHHA010000064.1, on the reverse strand, counting down.
CCAGATCAGGCTGTCGGGCGGCTGGTCGGTGGCGAGGAAGACATCGGCCATGCACTGCGCCGCCGCCGGGTGGTTGGGGTAGTCCTCAAACACCCGCTGGGCCCGCTCCCGGGCCCCCCGGTAATCCTGCCGGTCGCGGCGGTCAGAGCAGCCGCGGGCGTGCTCGGCGGCCCGGACCTGCTGGCGGATGGAGTCGGCCACCGCCTTGGCGAAATCGCCGGGGTCCTGACCCTCCTCCCCGACCACCGTCACCACACCCGCGATACCCGACCGACCGATGTCCACCAGTCGGATGGTCACCCGGGGCACCGAATTCCGGCGGAATTCGCTCGTGGTGTAGCTGTCGGCATTGAGGAAATTCGCCAGCTGGAGAGCCGCGTTCTCATCGGGGAGAAACGTGCAATCGAAACCGGAGGCCTCGAGGGCCTCGCAGTACAGCTCCGTCGTGACGATGGTGACCTGGGTCCGGAATCTGCCCTCGAGCCGCAGCCGAACCTCGTGGGCCAACTGGAGCACGTAGGCCGAGTCGGCGTGGTCCACCGGATGGGGCGGAAGGATGAGGAAACGCTCCAGCACTCTTGTCCGCTGGGCTTCCGCCGCCTCTGGTGCTGCCAGCAACCCGAGCGAGACCGCGGATATTAAGGAAGTATATCCGAGAAACAAACGAAAATTACGCACCGATAGGACCTCCATCTACGAGACTCGGCTTCCAGGCGAAGAATCACCGAAAACCAACTGCCTAGTCTTTATACACCTCTTAATACTTATTACACCGATGGGCGAAGAGGGATTCGAACCCCCGACTTCCTGCTTGTAAGGCAGGCGCTCTAAACCAACTGAGCTATTCGCCCCGGCGGCCTAAACTCAGAGCGCCAAGCCCAGTGGAAACAAAACACAATATCCCAAAACCAACAGCGCCGGGGCCACCGTGGTCGACCCTCCGGCGAGGAGCACGTACCCGACGGCCAGTGCCGCCACGGCCCCACCTAGCAGTATCGCGTTGATGGGACGGAACTGTAATCGGGCGGGGGATGCACCTTTTTCGGACATAAGTGCGTGACGTTAATCGGAACGTGCTCTCCGGTCAAGAAGGCGGAAGGTCCCCCCCGTCCGGCACCACCCATCCCTCGTCCAGCTCGGCCCGGCGGATGCGATCCCGCCTGCGGCGGCGGGCCCACAGCGTCAGCAGCGCCACGGCCACGACGCTCCAGAATACGGAGAACGAGGTGGCCAGCACCAACCAGCCGTAGCGCTTCCGGATCTCCTCGCGCCAGCGGCCTTCGAACTGGTCGAGGGTCAGGCCGTAGGTCCGGCGTAACGCCCCGTCGAAATCCGAGGTGTCGCCCAGCGCCCGCATGAGATGACTCAACCCCTGCTCCTGGCCCAGCCGCTCGAGATAGAGCACGGCCGTGGTGGCCAGGGCGTAGCTCGCCCGGGCGCTGGCGGCTCCGCTGCGAAGCTCCCGATTCAACCGAATCAGGCTCGGAACCCGGCCCCTCACCATGGCCCAGTTCACCCGCAATGCCTCGAGCCGGCTCCACTCCCCGGCCGCCCTGCTGGCATACCCCTCATCAAACCACAGGGGGACGCGTCCCACGGCGTTGCGTAGCGTCAGGTGGGCCATCTCGTGACGCAGCACCTGGCCGATGGTGGCCCCCGCGACGAGGACGATGGTGTTGGTTGAGGGAAACGCGGCCCCGGCCCCCCATCCGGGAACCCGGCCTGCAGTGACCGAATCGAACGTCCGCTGGTTCGGGGTCACCACCAAACGAAGTGGGAACTGCTGGGGATCCTCCAGACCCGGCCACCGGACAGCGGGATCCGATTGCTCCGCCAGCGCGATCGCCATCAACTCCGTTTCCGGCCAAAACACTGCGGTAACGCGCCCCACCTGGACCATTTCAGGCCCTTGGAACGCCAATACGGCGAGAACCAGCGGGAGTACTACTGGAGTGGCTCCTCTCCCCGTTCGACCAGCTCGAGAGCTTCCTTACAGCGTTTGCCCCACGTGTTGAGCTTGTTCACCTTGAACCCGTGAGCCCAGGTCTCGCAGGCTGCATCTTGATCCTCGGCATGCCACTGGGCCCGGCCCAACTCGTAGTACGCTTCGATCAGATTCGGCCCCAGCGCCAAGGTCTTCTGGAAGAAGTTCTGTGCATCTTCATACATCTCGCGCTCGAAGTACACGAGACCGAGATAGTAGTGGGCGTACAGCGTGGCCTTCTTGTCGTTGTCCAATCGGATCGCCTTGGACAGGTGCTCGATCGCCTCGCCGAAGATCCGCTTCTTGAGGCAGATATATCCAACGTTGATACGCGCCAGGGAGTTCGCCGGCTCCTTCATCAGCACTTGCTGAAAAGTCCCCAACGCGTCGTCGTAATCGCCGTGGAGCATTTGGGCCCACCCCAGCTGGGATTGGGCTTGGGGATCGTCGGGAGACAACTCCAACGCCCGCTCCAGAGCTTGGATCGCTGCGGTGTAATCCCCGAGGGAGATGAGGCTCCACCCCTTCTCGATGTACGTCGACGCACCCAGGTGGTCGTGCACCACCGGCACGGCGCCGGTGAACTGGGGCGCCTGATCGCCGCTCTGGCTCGCCGCCAGCTCCTTGTATTCGTCGACCAGCGCCCGGATGTCCTCCTTGAGGGCACTCAAGTCGGTAATGGCCTGATCGACGAGCTTGAATAGCGCGATGATATCTCGCTTGACCACATCTCGTTCCGCGCCAGTCGGCGTTTGCTTGAGGCGCGTCGAGATGGCGTCGAACCGACTCCTCAGTGGGGCGACGGTGGTGTCAGGATCCATTGGTCGCCTTCTTCGTCACTTTCTCGAGCGCGAGGCGCTCCGTGGATGAGAGGATCCTGGCAGCAGCCAGGATCACGATTGTGCGTCCGTCACGGGTAAAGATGCCGTTGATGTATTCCGCTGCCAGGCCGCGTACGATCGGTGGAGGAGGCGTGATCTCCTCGACTGGAGCCTTCAAGAGTTCGACGACCGCGTCCACCACCACCGCGATCTTTCCCTGTTCCCACTCGAGGACCATCGTGCGGGTTTCGTCGAGAACGGTCGCATCGACACCCAGTCGCTTGCGGAGGTCGATGACGGGAATTGCCGCGTCCCCGTACTCCATGACGCCTTCGAGGAAGTTGGGAGCCTTCGGCAGCGGCGTGGCTGTCTCGTAGCGCAACACGCGCTCGACATCAAAGATATTGAGTCCAAACTCTTGTCCGCCGACCCGAAACGTCACCAATTGGACCTCTTCCTGGGTATTCACGGCGTCTTCCTGGGTATTCACGGCGTCGCCTCACCGGAACGAATGGCCAACCGCTCGTCCAACATGTCCATGTCGAGTATCGGGACGAGCGCCTCGTCGTGGCGCGCGACCCCGGAAGCCCAGGGAACCTTCCCGTCCGGAACTACGGGAATCGGTACGTCACGAACGACCGCATCGGCGTCGTCGACTTCGAATGCCACTCGGCGGGCACCGCATCGGGTGACCACGACCGTTCTTCTCTCACGTTCCGACGGGGCACAATCGGTCAGGAGCGCCCCGAGATGAATCACCGGCACCATCCGGCCTCGTATTCGTGCAACGCCCAACACCGCCGGCAGCCCACCAGGCACCGGCTCGGTCGCGGCATCGTCGACGACCTCTACCACCTCTCCGATCGGCAGACCATAGCGATCGCCACCCGCCCGTACCAGAAGATAACCCTTCATCGAATCGCCCGTCGCGCGAGCGCGTCATCGATCCGCATCGCCATGTCGCTCAGCGAGACAACGTGATCGGCGCCGCCGCGTTGCACCGCGGCATGGGGCATGCCGAAGATCACCGACGTGGCACGGTCCTGCGCGATCCCCGTCCCGCCCGCATCGTGAATTGCCCTCAGACCCTCGGCCCCGTCATGTCCCATCCCCGTCAGCACGACGCCCACGGCACGCTCCCCAAAAGTCTCCGCCACGGAACGAAAGAGCGGATCCGCCGCCGGCCGCACGCCCCACACGGTAGGTCCCTGGTCGAGTCTGATCACCGGGCCCTCGGGCTCCATCTCCACGCGCATGTGGTAATCCCCCGGGGCCACGTACGCCGTGCACGGCATGACCGGTGCTCCGTCGTCGGCCTCCACCACGTGCAATCGACTGGAGACGTCGAGCCGCTCGGCGAGGCTCCGGGTGAAACGCGGCGGCATGTGCTGCACTATCAACACCGCCGCCCCGCCCGTGGCGGGAAGGCGCGGCACCACTTCGGCCAGCGCCCGCGGCCCGCCGGTACTCGCCGCCACCGCCACCACGGACGTCGCCCGATCGGAGATGACGAGCGAATCGGCGTGCGTTGGCTCGGGCTTGGGCGTCCGCGCCAGCATCGGTACCCGCGTACAGTCCGCGACTGCCGCCGCATCCAACGCCGCAATCAGGGCCGGGCCGATCCGCTCCAGATTCTCCCGCGCCTGTTCGCCACTCGGTTTGGCGACCACCTCCACCGCGCCGAGTTCGAGGGCACGGATCGCCGCATTGGTGCCCGGTCCCACGTGGGCGCTCACCACCACGATAGGGCGAGGCGCTTCACTCATGATGTACCCGATGGCACTCAGGCCATCGAGCTCCGGCATCTCGAGATCCATCGTCACGAGGTCGGGATCCAGGCTGTGCACTTTCTTGAGTGCATCCATCCCGTCACGGGCCCTGCCCACCACACGGTACCGCCCGGACGCCTCGATGACGTCCTCCACCACGCGGCGCAGCAGCGCGCTGTCGTCGACGACCAGCACGGACCGGGTCTCAGACATGTCGCTCCATGCCACCCAGCGTTCGGACGGCCACCGTGCCATCGCGCACGCTGAAGAGCAGCGAGCGGCCCCGCTGACCACCCACATCCTCCGCGGCCACAACAAGGCCGGCATCTTCAATCGCCAACCGACACGCCACGATATTGCGATCACCCATGTGCATCGTCTCCTCCGAGGCCACGGTCCCGAACATTCTGGCGCCCCCCACCAGGCGCGTCCCGAGGTTTGTCTTGCAGACCCCGAGCTGGGCGAGTCTATCCACCAGTAGCGGGACCGCCTTGTCCGCAAACTTGGCAGGCATCTCCTGATTCCGGGCCAGGGTGTGCGACGGGAGCATGACGTGTGCAATCCCACCGATCTGCGTGGTGGGATCGTGGAGAATCACCGCTACGCAACTGCCCAGCCCCCGAACGGCCAATCGTCCTTTTCCGGCGGCCACAGAGATCTCTCCCATGCCGACGGCGTCGGCCTCGAGCCAGTCCTTCACGGCTTTCGGTACACCCTTTCCCGAACATCCTCGAGCTCCAACACCTCCCGGGCATGTCCAAAGAGCGTCTCGACCTTGCCGAGAATAAACACGCCGCCGGACGTGAGGGCATCGGCCATTTGCGCGAATATCCGCTCCTGAGTGGGCCGATCGAAGTAGATCACGACGTTGCGGAAGAGAATGAGATCATATGGCGGCTTCGGCGGAGGGTCCTTGGTCACGTTGTGTCGCGTAAAGCGGACGAGACGCCGCACGGGCTCCGCGACGCTCAACACCCCTGGATGGTCCCGTTCGCGATTGAAGTAGCGCACCGTCAACACGTCAGGCATCTCGTCGAACGCCTCTTCCTGGTAGCGTCCTTCCTCCGCCTTTTCCAGGCTCCCGAGATCGAAGTCGGTTGCGTCGATACAACCGTCCAACTCGTGGACGGGGTCTCCGTTCCGCTTGGCCTCCAACAGAAGTGTCGCAAGCGTGTACGCCTCCTCACCCGAAGAGCATCCGGCGGACCAGCACCGCACCCTGCCGCCGCGACGCGCCAGCAGGTCGGGTATCACCGCCGTGCTGAGCCGATCCCATGTGTCCGCGTTGCGGTAGAACTTGGTGACATTGATCGTCAACGTCTCGAGCAGCCGGTCGTACTCCGTGGCGTCCTCCTGCAATCGCTCGGCGTACTGCTCGAAGGTGTGGACGCCGCAGGCCCGCATCCGCACGGCGAGGCGCCGGCGCAGACAGCTCTCCTTGTACGCGTCACAACGAAAACCCCGGGCCGCATTGACCTGGAGCAATAGCCCCTCGAGACCCGATGGATTCCCGCGCGCAGTCATTGCAGCGCGCTCATGGTGTCGATGTTCGTGCGTGCGAGTTGGTGGTTGGGATTCAGCTGCAGCGTCTTGTGCCACATGGCCGATGCGGTGGCGTGATCGAGTCGTTTGTACGCGATGTTGCCCAACTTGAAGTACGTATCGTCGCCGAGCTCTGCGTGCAATTTGACCGCCTGCTGGTAGGCATCCCATGCGTCGTCGTACCGCCCCGCCCGATACAGCACGTCTCCCAGGTTCTTCGAGAGCTGGGGCAGCACGAGTCCGTCCGCGTGGGCGGCCCGCAACACCTGCTCCGCTTGCTCGCTCTCCCCGACGATCTCGAGAATGGCCGCCAGGTTGTTGCGCAGCACGGGTTGCCGAGGATATCGGTCCATGCCGTCCCGCAGAATCGCCAACGCGGCTTCGTAGTCCTCACTCACTGCGGCTACGACCGATCGGGCCCAATACCACGGCGCCGGCAGGTCGTTGCCCTCGGCCACCTCCCGGGCTCGATCCAAACGCCCCTCGGCCACCTCAAACTTGTTTTGCCGCAGCGCCGCGATGCCCCATGAGGTGAGGATTCGGGTGTCTCGCCGGGCACGGTGCGTCGCATCCCCGAACGCCGCCTCCGCCTCGTCGAGCCGGCCGAGCTTCTCGAGACACAAACCCAGGTTGTGGAGCGCGGTGGGCTGCGGCCCGCCGACCTCCACCACCCGATGGAACGCGCGGTGCGCCTCCTGCCAATCGTTCTGCTTCGTGGCGACGAGCCCGAGATAGAAGTGTGCCGGCGCCTCCTCTGCCTTGAGCTCGATGACCCGGCGGAACTCCCGGGTGGCCTCTTCCAGCATACCTGTCTTGTAGAACGCGATGCCCAGATTGCAGTGCTCCTCGATGCGCGTTTCGGCCACCTGTTGACTGGTGCGCGGCTGTGACCTGACGCTCGTACGGTGGACAAATCCCGCCGTGATCAATCCGTACAGGGCCTTGCCGACGTCGAACTCACCCAGCCCCGACTCCTCCATGAGTTGCGTCACGTCTCGCTTGCCGTCGAGGAGACTCAAGAGGAGTCGCTGCTCTTCCGCGAATTCCACGTCGGCAGCGGCGAGGCGGGCTTCGTCGATGGCGAACACGGTGTCAAAGGAGGGGATCTTCTTCTCGATCAGACTCCACTCGTCCACTCGACGCGCGCCCTCGAGCAACAGCGACTCCGGGTTGATCGAGAGTCGCACGTCCTCACCCTCCGGTTTGACGTCGGCGTCGAACCGGAAGCTCCCTTGGGTCCAGGTGAAGAGGTAGTACACGGCCTCTTCGACTTGAATCCGGACACCCTCCTCGATGTCGGCCTGGGTGATTGCGCCGCTACCGAGCAACAGTTGGCCGAGCTTGCTGTGGCGCTCCGTGGCCTGTCGCTCGATGGCTTGCTCGAGTTGCTCGTGGGTGATCTTCCCGCTCTTCACCAGCATGTCGCCAAGTCGATCGCGCCGGTTGACGATCGACGCGTGACTGATCCACCCGTCGTCGAAATAGATGTTGCCGAGGTTGGTACGATCGGTCACGGAGAGACAGCCCGTCTTCTTTCCCAACGACAGAAGCTGCAGCACGTCCGGCAGCGAGGCTTCCTTGAGACTTCCCTTGATCGCCATTACGACAGCTCCTCAATGACGCGGTCGGCCGTGTTGGGCCACTCCCATGCGATCTTCTCCCGGCTCCTCAACGCTCCCGGCGGGGTGATGATCACGCCCCCCTGGCGCCCGGGCGATGAGACACGAGGCTCCGGCTTGGCCTGCTCCTCCAGTAGCCTACGGGCGGCGTCCAGGTTCAGCGCTCCACCCATTGCCTCCGCCCCGGCAACTGCACGCTGGATCACGCTCAGCAACGATCGCACCGAATCGGTGGCGCGCTCGGCGAGATACTCCACCACGTCTACCTCGGCAGATCCCAACCGCGCTTCCAGGTGAGCACGCACGATGCCGCGGCGTAGTTCGGGATCGGGCGGCTCGATGGTTGCCACGAGCCCCCCCACGAGGCGCGACTTGAGCCGGTCCTCGAGTCCCTCAATGTCTTGTGGCACCACGCTGGCGGTGAACACCATCTGGCGTCCGGCGTCGGCAAACAGGTTGAACAGATTGAACAATTCCTCCTGCGTCTGCCCGCGGGCTCCGATCTGGTGAATGTCGTCGACGAGGAACGCCGACGCGTGGCGATACCTCACGCGCCAAGCCGGCAAGGCGTCCTGCTCGAGGGCGCTCACCAACTCCTCCACAAATGTCTCGGCCGCCAAACACGCCACGGCACCTCCGGCCTCGGCTTCGAGTTTGCGGCCTATGCCGTGCAGCAGGTGCGTCTTCCCCACCCCGGGTGGTCCGACGAGCATCAAGGGGTTGTACCGGGTGCCCGGTTGCCGGATGATCGCGCGGCCCGCCTCGAGTGCGTCCCTCGTCGCCGGCCCGAGTTGAAACGACTCCAGGGAAAACGCGTCCGACGGTCCTGGGGGCGGGACGAACTTCTTCCGGGCCTCTTGAACCAATCCCTCGGCCTCTTCGATGCGCTCGGGCGACTTGAAGACCGGCCGCCGCGCCGCTTCCGGATCAATGACGGCGATTTCGGCCTCCAGGCCCCGGAGCCGCTCGACCTTCCGCTCAAAGGCACGAACCGCAACCTCGGTGCCGCCGGGGATTCCTTGATCGAGCAGCGCTTGCAGCGAACCCGTGTCGTAGCCGCGCTCCGACCATTCGGCGATCGCCTGCTCGATGACGGCCTTCCACCCTTCCACTTGCTTTGTCACCGTCGCCTCCAGACCATGCAGGAACCGGCTGAATTCGTCGGGCGGCTCTTCCTCGACTTCCGCCACAACCACGGGCGTTGCGGCCTCGACAGCCGGCTCTTCACCCAGCACGAGCGCTCGCGCCTGGTCGGCTGTCAGCGGCTGTTCGTTCACCGACTGAAACGCTTGAAGCCGATTGAACACCCCGAGCAACGCCCGGACGTGTTGGAGGTCCATCTCGGCAATGGCGGAGAGAACGTCCGCGGAGAATTCCACGTCGCTCTCCGCCGTGCGGCGCTGCAGGATTGCCAGGCGGGTCTCGAACTCCGGAATGCCGATGTCGACGATCAAGCCACCGTCGAGCTGCGTCAACAAACGCTCGTCGAGATCCTCGATGTCGGCGGGCGGGCGATCACTGGTCAACACGAGCTGCCGCTCCGCCTCTTGAAACTCCGCGGCCAATCGAATCAGCTCGGCCTGCATCTCTTTGCTGTGACTGAGAAACTGCACGTCATCGAGGAGCACGACGTTGGCATTGCTGAATCGACTCTGGAACTGGTCGGGTGTCCCCGCGGACACCGCAGCATGGTACACCTCGACGAACTCGTCGAGCGTGAGATACTCGACCACGGCGTCGGGCGTGAGTTCCTGCACCCGCTGCCCGATCGCCATGAGCAGGTGGGTCTTGCCCAGGCCGGTTTGACTGTAGATGAATAGTGGATTGTACGACGCCCCCGGGTTGTCCGCGACGGTCCGACACGCAGTGACCGCGAGTCGGTTGTTGGGACCCACCACGAACGTTTCGAACGTGAAACGTGGGTTCAGGTCGACGGTCACGCCGGTTGCTCCTCACTGAGTTTGCGCAGCACGAGCTCCGACACCGCTCGCAACGTTTCGAACACTCCGTTCCCGGTGAGGGCATCGGCGCCGAAGCTAGGCACGCCGCGGAAGTTCATGGCGTCGTCGAGATCCTCGACGGGAAGAACCAGCTCGGGGGGAAGTCTCTGCTTGTTGTATTGAATGACCAACGGAAGGGTACGGACGTCGATCCCCTGCTCCAGCAAGTTGGCCTGCAAATTCTGTAGGCTCGCAATGTTCTCATCCAGCTGCCGAGCCTGGCTGTCGGCGACGAACACCACGCCATCCGCCCCCTGCAAGACCAGCTTTCGTGTGGCGTTGTAGTAGACCTGCCCCGGCACGGTGTACAGTTGGAACTTCGTCGTGAACCCGGAGATCTCTCCTAACTCCAAAGGCAAGAAGTCGAAGAACAGGGTACGGTCTGACTGCGTGGCGAGGGACACCATGCGCCCGCGCCGCTCGGCAGGAACCTGGTCGTACACGTATTGCAGGTTCGTTGTCTTCCCGGATCGCCCAGGCCCATAGTAGACGATCTTGCAGGTGATCTCGCGCGCCGTGAAGTTTACGAGCGACATAAGTCAGGTCCGGAAAAGAGCCGAGAGGCTTTCGTTGAGTTCACGTTCGAAATCGGCGGCAAGCACTTGCTTCGGCGCCTCGGGCGCTGGACACGCATCCCGAACGTCGCGTGAGAATTCCTCAAAGAACAACTGGACGATCCCCGGGGACGACTCGGGACCGTACACCGCCAAGCAAACCATGCGACCACGGGGAGTGTCGAATCCGCCCAGGAGAATTCCATGACGCTCCCCCTGATGATTGAGAACCGAGAACAACGGCTCGTCGAGTAACTTAGCGACCTCACCCGTGGACGCGACGATGCCGGCGCCCAGCGCCGCGGCCGCCATCACATCGACCGCCCGCGTGAAACCGTGTTGCGCTATCACCTGGCCCGCGGGCGTCATCAGCAGTGCGAGGCGCGCCCCGGCCTCGTCGACGAACGTCGCGAGCGGCTTTTCCACCCAGGGGTCGACCGCATACGTCCGCGTCAATTCACTGCCTCGGCCGCTCGAATCAATTCCAGCCTGACCAATCCCACGTTGACAGAGGGCTCCGCGACCGCCACGATCAGGATCTCGCTCCTACCGGAGACCGCCAGCAGCGCCCCTCGTGACCCTTGGAGATGGAGGAACTGCGGCGCTCCCGCCCCACTGGCCGCCGTCGCATTCGCGGCGTGCTTGATCAGGCTGGACGCCAAAGCCGCCACGGCGTTGCCTCGAACCCCTTCCATCAGCGAGTCCGCGACAACCAACCCGTCGTTGCAGGCTACAATCATTGCGCCACGTACGCCGCGCACGCGGGTGATCGTATCCAGAATCCCCTGGAACCGTCCGCTCACAAGTGCTGTGCCTCGAGCCATGTGCGCGCGGCGGCACCGGCACGATCGGCCAAGAGGGCCAGCCGCCCCGACGGCATGTCCCGATCCCGCACCACCCACAACAGCGAAGCCGCATCAGGCGGGGTCAGGTGTGCGTTGCCGTTATCAGCCTCCACGATCAGCCACTTCCACTCGCCGAGGTTCAACATCCGGGCCGTTCGCTCCATCTCCTGCGTGACCCCTGCGAGGTGCGCGGCCACTTCGTCCTTGGTGTCACGGCCTTCGGTCCCCAACACGTTTCCGTTGAGGGCACGGCCCTGGCGATCGACCAGGAGAATCCCCCGGTCCTGCCCCTCGAATCCCGCAAACGCGTCTTCCGGTTCCTCGGAAACCACCGACTCGGCCACATCGCGCACCGCGTGCAACGCCTGCACCACGCTCTTGTTTGTCGGATCCGCCGCCAGCGCCAGTTCGAGGTGGTCGAGGGCAGCGTCCAGATCCCCGCGACTGTAGTGCAGGAACCCCACCCCCATGTGGGCACCCTGGTGCCGAGGGTCGAGCTGGAGCACGCCGTTCCAGACCCGCCGCGCGTGCTCGACGTCATCCGCATCCACCAGAATGCGTGCATACAGATCGTGGGCATCCACAAGGTCCGGATGACGCTCCAGTCCGGTGAGGGCAACCTTCCGAGCGGCTTCCACCTGGCCGTCGGCCCGCAGGACCTCGCCCAAGCGCAAGAACACGAGACTGCTCGGGTCCCGCACCAACTCGGCGGTCATCCTCTTGACGTCGTCAGCCATGGGTGGCCTTCAACTGATTGTGGAGCAGCTGGGCGGCCTTGACGACATTGCGCACCTGGTCGGTGTCCTCGTGGGGTTCCGGACTGCCGTCTTGAATGCGGAGCCAGCGATCCCACCACTCTACTGCTTCGGTGAAGCGACCCTGCATCGCCAACACGTCACCGCTCAGCCGATGGGCATCGGTGGCCATCGGGTCCAAGCGTAGGGTGCGGCGGCAATAATCCTCGGCGCGGGTGTACTCGCCCTGGGCCCGGAACACCTTGGCCAAGAGCAGGTGCAGCTCCGCCGATTTGGGGTGCGCCTTCAACGCGGCCTCGCCAACGGTGCGCGCACGATCGAAGTCGCGGACACCCACCGCAATCTCCAACTGGTCGACGTACGACGACGCGTCTTCTCCCTCCTCGGGTTGCGGGTCCGCCACCTGCGGTTGTGTAACGATCAACACACCGGCGCTTGCGAGTCCGAAAATTGTCTTGGCTACATCGAATTCCGACCGGCCCAAGTACTGGGCCACCAACCGGACGTCGCGCTCGCCATCGACGGCCGCCAGGACCTCCCACTCCGCCGGGAGCAGGTCGAGATCCCCCTCCTTGGCCTCCCCCCCCTCGGAAAACGCCGGGACCACCCCGGTGTGGGGGATCGTGCGATTGATGCGCGACCACTCGTCGATTCGACGGGCGCCCTCCATGAGCAGCGCTTCGGTCCGGATCTGCGTGGTGGCGTCGGCCGGGATCGCCTGTTCGTGACCCTCGGCGAAGGAGAAGTGTCCCTCCTGCCACCCCATCATCTCGAAGATGACCTCTTCCGTTTGAAACCGGACTTGGCGGTCGAGCTCCTTCACCGTGATGGCGTCGATCAATACCAGGATCTCACCGATCGGCCGCTCGTCTCCTTGCTCCTGCATGTCCCGCGACCGCTGGAGATCGGCTTCGGAGATCTTGCCTGCCCGCACGAGCAACTCTCCCAACGGGTGCGGGTTGCTCTTGAGCTGGGCAAAGAGCACCGCCCCGTTTTCGAACCACACCCGGCCCTCATTGTTGCGGAGTTCCGAAGCCACCTTCAGCTCCCCGGTCTTCCGACTCAAATCCAGCAGCTGGAACACGTCGTGGATGCCCAGTTCCTTGAGGGGCCCTTCGATCGCCATATCAGGCCGCCTCGTCGCTGAAGATTCGTCGCAGGTCCGTGGCCGACCGAATGTGGCGGCGCGCGCGCTGCGCCACGGAGCACGTGGGCTCGAGGGCGATCACCCGCTCCCAGGCCGCCACGGCTTGGGCGAATTGTCGCCGCCTCGCGAGCCCGACTCCCATGAAGAACAGCGCCTCCACGTTCTTGTCGTCGTGCGCCACCAGTCGGTACAGGACCTGCAGGGCTTCGTCAATTCGTTCGTCGCGAATCAAGGCTCTCCCCAGAGCAAAGAGTGCATCGAGATCTGACGGGTACACCGAGAGAATGTCCACGAGTAAATCTACAGCCGCCCGAGGCGTATCGCGTTTCATGAACAGGTTGGCAAGTGCAACCGCCGCCTCTGAATAGGTGGGCAGTGCTTCCAGGGCCGTGCGGTACGCGCCCTCGGCCGCATCCAGCTCCTCGCGCCGCTCGTAAATCTGACCCAACGCATACTGCAGGTCGACGAGCTTCGGGTCCAGCGCCAGGGCGTGCTGATACGCCTGGCAGGCCGTGTTGGTGTCCTCCATGCTGAGGGCGATGTCACCTTCGAGGCGGTGTACATCCGCTCGCTGCGGCGCTTGCCGCTTGGCCTGGTTCAACGCTTCGAGGGCGCCCGCCGGATCGCCCTTGGCCAGCCGCACTTGGGCCAGCACCACCCTGACCTCCAGGTTGTCCGAATACCGGGCCGCCAGGGTCTCCGCATCGGCAGCGGCGTCCCCACCCCGACCCAGTGCGAGCATCGCCGTGAATTCCCCGAGATAGGCATCGACGCGGTCCGGGTTCCGGTCGCGCGCGTCGCGAAACCGCTCCACCGCCTCACCGTGGAGGCCCTGCAGGGCATGGATGGTGCCGGTGAGCACCGCCGCTTCCACCGGGTCGGCCCCACGGGCGAGAGAGCGGGTCGCTTCGGCGGCGGCCAAGTCCAGTAGTCCTTTATGGAGATACTCCCGCGCCAGAGCATACGCGTCCTCGGCGATCGGCGCGGCTTCAGGCAGCCCGGGAGCCAGCTCCGCAAAAATCTCGTCCAGCACGCCGGAGTCGAGCTCGAGCTCCGCCCCCGCCGAGCCGGCCTCCACGTCGGCAGAGATCTCGGGTACGACCGTGATCATCGGATCCGCCAACTGCAAGTCGATGGCCAACCGGAATTTCTGCGGCACGTAGTACGGGTCGATGGTCTGCGCACGAGTGACACTCCGGAGCGCGCCGTCGTAGTCGCCGAGCGCGGAGAGCACGAAACTCAGGTTGTAGTGCGCCTCGGCAAACTCGGAGGCGTTTTCCACGGCCCGGGCGAAGGCGTTTCGCGCATCCTCGGGCCGACTCAATTCGAGGAGGACGAGGCCCAACCCGTTCCACGCCGGCGCGGATTTCTGATCCCCGGTGAGTACCTGCTGGTACGCTTGGAGGGCCGGCTGTAGCCGTCGTGATCTCAAGAACAGCAGCCCGAGGTTCAATCTCGGGATGGCCATGGTCCCGTCCGCCGCGATGGCGTTTCGGAAGTGCGTGATGGCCTCCTCGAGGTTGCCGCTTTGCGTCAGGCTCACCGCCAGGTTGTTGAGCGGCAGCGCGTAGTCCGGCTGGTGCTGCAGGGCCTCTCGATAGGAAACAACGGCCTCGTCCGATCGCCCCAGTTGGTGGAGCACGACCCCACGCTCATTCCACAGGCGCGCCGTGCCGGGATCTTCTGCCACCAGCGTGTCGTACAGTTCGAGGCCCGCTGAGTGCTCCCCCTTGAGGAGATGCACCTCCGCCATGCCGTGCAGCACGGTTCGCCGGTCTTCGCCATGATCGAGGGCCAACCGATACTCGCGCAGCGCGTCATTGTAGTACCCCTGCTCCCGGAAGGCCTGGCCGAGCTTGAGGTGGGCTACCGCTTCGCCCTCGTTCAGCGCCGTCTCGCCCTCGCCAGGGAATTTGAACGGTCCGCTCTTCCGATCGCCGACGAATCGCTCGAGGGACAGGTTGGTTTGCGCCCGCCCAAAGCTGGGGTTCAGCTGAATGGCACGCTTGGTGGACGCCCGGGCTTCCTCGTGGCGCCCTACCTCACCGAGGAGGAACGCGATGAGATAGTGGGCCTCGGCGTTGTCGGGGTTCAACTGGGTGGCCCGGGTGAGGGAATCGAGGGCTTCAGCCTGCTGCCCGGTGTTGTAGAGCACTTCGCCGAGGTAGAAGTGCCCCACCGTGCTGTCGGGCTCCAGCTTCAACGCCTGCCGGAACCACTCGGTGGCCGCATCCAGGTTGCCGCGCTGCTTCTCGGCCAGCCCGAGCTGCGTTATCGCCGCTACGTCGTTCGGCTGACGGGAGAGCAGCTCGGTGAACTCTGCGATGGCACCGTCGTATGACGCCAGGGTGGCGTAGGCGCGGCCCAGCTCCCACCGGGCGTCCCGATCGTCGGGGTCTTGCCGCAGTCTCTCCCGGAGCTCGGCGACCTTCCGGTCGTAGTAACCCGTCTCGGTGTACGCAATCTCGATATTGCGCTGCGCCACCGTCATCTTGGGATCGAGCTCGAGCGCCACACGGAAGCGCTCGATGGCGTCTTCGATCAGCCCCTTCTTGAAATAGAATACGCCGAGATTGTTGTGCGCCCCGGCGTCGGAGGGATCGATACGGCGGGCGAAGGACCGAAGGACGTCAGCTTGTCGTTCCACCGTCAGTCAACGCGAATAGCGTCGAAGATGGCCTTCAGAGACGCCAAGTCCGGCAGCAACAGGAACTGCCCCGTCAAGGTCTCTTCGACATCCTGAAACGCAAAATCGGTCTGTACGCACAAGACAAAATCGCGGTCGTGTCCGAAGTCGAGATACGCCGTGGTCAGCACGGCTCCCGCCAGGTCGATCACCAGGCTGGGGACCGACGGCAGGAGCATCATCCCCATGAAATCCGCCAGGGCGTTCATGTAGGCGCCGCCGAGGATGTTCGCTGCTTCCTTGATAGTGGACTGTTCCAATTCTTCGAAGACGACGGTGGTACCGATGTCCCGACGATTGAGCAGATCGCAGAGCACCTTCGCGTCCGGCTCGGGAAGCATGAGCAGATTTCGCCCGGTGAGGTCGCCCAACATGTGCATCAGGACGGCCGCCACGGGCGCATCGGCGTCCCCCATCAGGTTGGGAACGTCCTCGATGCGCACCACCGCGATCTCCGGCACGGCAATCATGATCGTCCGCTTCGTCAACTGCGACAGGGCCGTTGCGGCATGGCCGGCCCCGATATTCGCCACTTCGCGCAGGGCGTCGAGTTGCAGTGCTTTCAGATTGCGAACGTCTTCCATTCCACCCTCGCCGTTAGACCAAACGTGCCGCGTCGAGAATCAGAACCGGCCGGCCGTCTCCCAAAATCGTGGCACCACTGAAGATGGGCAGCGTGCCAGCTGGCGCGTCGAACCCCTTCACGACGATTTCTCGTTGTCCCAGCAGGTGATCAACCACCAACCCGCCGCGCCGATCCCCCACCTCGAGGACAATGACGGGTCGTCGCCGGGGAACGTCTCCACCCACCCCCACGACCCCCCGCAAGTGCACGAGAGGGACCACCTCCTCCCGGAGCACCATGGTATCCGTCCCGTCGAGCTCCGTGATCGCCGCGGTGTCGAAATCCACGGTCTCCTCGACGTGGGTCAACGGCAGCGCGTACCGCTCGTCCCCGACCCGCGCCAGGAGTGCCGGCAGAATGGCCAGCGTGGGCGGTAGGCGGAGCGTAAACGCCGACCCCTTCCCCAACTCGCTGTGGATGTCCAGCGATCCGCCAAAAGCTCGGAGTTGGGTTTCGACGACGTCGAGGCCAACGCCCCGACCGGACAATTCCGACACCTGTTCCGCCGTGGAAAACCCAGGCCGGGCCAGCAGGCGCAGGAGCAGGTCGTCCGACAACGCATCGGTCTCCTCGTCCACCAGCCCACCCTCCTTGGCGTCCACCAATATCCGTTCCCTGTCGATTCCCCGGCCATCGTCGGTCACGCGAATGATCACCGTCGAGCGCTCACGCGCTGCCGACAGCTGAATCCGACCTTCCGGCGGTTTGCCGGCTCCCTCCCGCTCTTCCGGCCTCTCAATGCCGTGGTCGATGGCGTTCCGCAGCAAGTGGACCAGCGGGTCGCTGATCTCATCCAGGATCGCCCGGTCCAACTCGATCTCCTTACCCTCGACGTGAAAGGAGATGCGTTTGCCCAGTTGTCTCGCCACATCGCGAACCAGGCGGGGAAAGCGGTCGAACACGTGCCACACCGGCGTCATGCGCGTTTCGATGATCTCCCGTTGCAGCGCGCTCGACAGGTGCGTGATGCGGAGTGCCACATCCTCGAGGTCCGGGTCGGCTCGGTCATTCGTCAGTTCGACCAGCCGGCTCCGGGCCGTCACGAGCTCCCCGATGAGGTCCATGAGATTGTCGAACCGGCGCAAATCTACCCGGACGTGCCGGGTCTTCATCCCCGTTCGGGCTTCCTGGCTCGCATCGACCTGACCCACATCGGCAAGGTCGATGGACTCCACGTCCCCGGCCGCCCGAATCCGCGTCTCGATGAGCGACCTCGGGGCCTCCCCCGCCAGTCGGAATTCGAACACGCCATCGAATTCCTCCGCCTCGAGCTCGGCCACGGTGGGACGCACGCTCGCTACCGTTCCCAGCTCCTCCATGTTGCGCAGCACCAGAAGGGCCCGGGCCCCTTTGAGCGGTGCGTCATGGCGGATTGCCACCCGGATCGCCCGACCCACATGCGGCTCGGCATCCACTGCCCGCTCGGGCTCACGAGTCGGCTGCGGCGTGTCCGTCGCCTCGAACGCGGCGACGGCCTGGTTGAGCCGGTGGAGCACCTCCCCGACCGAAACCGAATCTTCCTCGCCTGCAACCGACCGCTCCACGGCTTGCTCGAGCAGGTCCGCCGCCCGGAACAGGAGTTCGAGCGTCTCCGGAGACACCGTCTCCTGCCGGCCCCGCAACAGGTCCAGGAGGTTTTCCACCCGGTGGGCGATGTTCGCCACGACCGTATATCCCATCGTCGCGGCCATCCCCTTGATGGTGTGGACCGCGCGAAAGAGCGTCGCAACGGGCTCGCTGGCCTCGGGATTGCCCTCCCAGGCGAGTAGCTGCTGATTGAGGGTCGCGAGGTGCTCGCGGCTTTCGGCCAGGAAGAGCTCAGCGTACTTGGCCGGGTCCATGGCCTACTCGAGGACTCGCTGCACCGCTTCGAGGACGCGCGACGGCTGAAACGGCTTCACCACGAAATCCTTGGCGCCGGCTTGGATGGCCTCCACCACGAGCGCCTGCTGGCCCATGGCACTGCACATCAGGACCTTGGCGTGCGGCGCGATCTTGACGATCTCCCGCACCGCGTCTATTCCCCCCATGTCCGGCATGACGATGTCCATCGTCACGAGATCGGGATTCAGCTCCTTGAAGCGTTCCACGGCTTGGGTGCCGGTCTCCGCTTCGCCAATGACCTCGTACCCCGCCTGGGTGAGTATGTCGCTGATCATGGTGCGCATGAAGATCGCGTCATCACACACCAATACCGTATGACTCACAGCCCCTCCTACGTAGGCAATATCGGACTCAGGAGCGCGTCGGTGTCCAACAGCGCAAACGCCTGTTCGGCGTGCTGACCGACTGCGCGAACAAACTCGGCTTCGATACCCGGTAACTCGTCCCGCTCGGCAAGTGCCTCGTCCGAAACCGATATCAGATCGATCACTTCGTCGACGACGAGACCGACGACGCGCGATCCCGAGTCGAGCACCACCAACGAGCCCTCGTCGTCCTCCGACCGTTGCCCCAAGCACCGGCGTGCATCGACGAGGGTGGTGATCCTCCCACGGATGTTGATGACTCCGGCCACTTGATCGGGCGCACCGGGAACGCGCGTCGCCGGAAGGATCGGCATGATCTCACGCACAGCCGATGCTTCGACGGCGCACCGCACATCCCCTACTCGAAAAACGAGGAGTCTAGCCCTCACAAGGTCGGCCATCCTACGTGAAGAAGCGAAAATAGTCGAGGGCTGGAACCCCAGCAAGCAAGTCCGTTTCACCGCTTGCCAGCGCCAGACACGATCGCAAGTCTTCAGGCCAATCGGCTCGAAACTCCATCATCTCACCAGTCGCCGGGTGGGCAAACCGGAGCACCGCCGCATGTAGCGCCTGGCGGGACACCGCCCGATCGATCGCTTCGGCGAGGGGGCGCTGAGGTCCCGTCATGCGACGGGCCCCCCCTCCTCCATACACCGGATCCCCCACCACAGGGTGACCCACATGGGCCATGTGGACCCGGATCTGGTGGGTCCTCCCGGTCTCCAGAGTGACCCGGGCCAGGTCGCAGGTGTCGAATCGGGCCACTTGCGTGACCTGGCTCCGCGCCGGGCGGCCCGTGGCGATCACCAGCATCCGCTTCCGGTCCCTGGGATGCCGGGCGACCGGCTCGTCAATCACGCCATCCTGCACATGACCCCACACCAACACCGCGTATCGGCGCTCGACCCGCCGTGCCGCCAGGGCGCGCCCCAGTCGACGGTGGGCCTCATCCGTCTTGGCCACGACCATGAGCCCCGACGTATCCCGGTCGAGGCGGTGCACGATCCCTGCACGATCGCCCTCTCCCGAAGCAAGCGCCGTGCCCCGCGTCACCAAGGCGTTCAGCAGGGTGTCCTGCCAGTGCCCCGGGGCCGGGTGCACGACCAAACCGGCAGGCTTGTTGACGACCAGGAGGTGCTCGTCTTCGTAGGTGATGTCGAGGGCGATGGGGTGCGGTTTGAGTTCCCGCCGGGGCTCTTCCTCGGGAAACACCACCGACACCGCGTCCCTTCGGGCGAGCCGCCGGCCGGACCGCGCCACGGTCCCGTTCACGGTCACCGCCCCATCGGCTATGAGACGGGCGGCTTGGGTGCGTGAGATGGAGAGTTGGTTAGCAAGGAAGCGGTCCAGCCGTTCCGTCGACTCGACCACCACCCAGAACGTCAGAGTCTCGGGCACCTACGATGAGACCTCTGCCGTGCTCGTGGCATCCGTGCCGCCGGACGCCTCCGCTTCCCGTCCTTCCTGCCACAGCACGAATGCCAAAACGATGGCCCCAACGGTCACTGCCATGTCGGCGACGTTGAAGGTTGGCCAACGGTGTGTGCCAATCCCCGCATCGATGAAGTCCACCACGCCGCGAGCGCTCCGGACGCGATCGATGAGGTTCCCCACGGCACCACCGCACACCAATCCGAGGGCGGTGAGTCGAATGTAATCACCGGGCTTCGTGTGGCGCACCATGGACCCCAACACCATGAGGGCCACGAGCGCCAGCACCAGGAAGACCCAACGCGAGTACGCGCCCACGTTGATGCCGAATGCCGCACCGGGATTGTACACCAGATGCAGCGTCAGCCAGTCGCCGAAAACGCGAATCGGGTGGGGAGCGAGGTTCTGTACCGCCAGGATCTTGGTGATGATGTCCAAGACCACGACAGTGCCGCCAACGATCCAAAAAAACGGTCGGCTACCGCCGTTGTTTTTCATCCTCTTCCTTCGCCTTGCACTTGATGCAGAGCCGGGCGTGCGGCAGCGCATCGAGCCGATCGAAGTCGATCGCCTCTTCGCATTCGTGGCACTGGCCAAATGTCTTGGGCGATTGATACAGGCGGCGCAGGGCCTCGTTCACATGCCACAGATACCGGCCCTCCTGCGATGCGAAGAGGAATTGCTTTTCGCGCTCCATCGCATCGGTGCCCTGATCGGCCATGTGGAAGGAGTAAGACGACAAGTCGCCATTGGCCCCCTGCAGCGTGGAACTAAACGACTCGTCGTAGTGACCGAGCTCTTTCACCACCCGCGCGCGCTCCTCGAGAAGGCGCTTCTCCAAGTGGCCTAATTGCTTCTTGTTCATTCCTTGTTACGCTCCATCCTCACCTTCGAAACGCTTGAGCATCACAACGGCATCCCGTCCATTGAGATCCACCGCCTGAGATCCACCGCCTCCCGCACGTCGGGGCCGGCGAGCTCCTCCCCGATTTGAAAGCGCCGGGCCAGCGTCTCGCCCGCGATGAAAGTGTCAAAGGCGCGGGCTGCTGCCAAGACATCGTCCGCTCCCGTAACGGCAAAAGCAACCCGCGTAGTATAGTCGTACCCCGCTTCTTTGCGAAGTCGCTGCACCCGATTGACCAATTCCCGGGCGATCCCCTCCTGTCGCAGGTCGGCGGATAGCTCGGGGTTGAGGGCAACCACCAGCGAGCCCTCCGTTTGCACCAGCCAGTCGGTAGACACGTGCCTTTCCACGACCACATCCTCCGGGCGGTACTCGAAGGTCGTGCCGTCGACCTTCACGCTCACGCCCTGCCCACCCTCCAAGACCAAGAGGTGCTCAGGCGCCAGTTCCTGCACTGCGGCGGCGGCCCGGGGCGTCTCCTTGCCGTACACCTTGCCCAGCGACCGGAAATTCGCCTTTCCCTTGAGGGCCACGAACTCGGCGTCGGACGGGACCACGGTCACGGCCTTCACGTTCACCTCCCGAGCCAGCAGCTGGAGGCACGCCTCGAATTCGGGCCCGTCCGTCGTTCCGGGAACCGCCACACGCAACTCGCCCAGGGGCTGCCTCACCTTGAGATTTGCGCCGTCCCGGGCGTTCCGGGACAGCGACGCCAACCGGCGCACCGTGGCCATCGCCTCGTCGAGGGCCGGATGCCCGCCCGGGTGGTCCTCCGGAAACGGCGCGAGGTGCACCGACGAGCCGGTGAGCCGCCGGTGAATCGCGTCGCTGAGGAACGGTGCCGCCGGTGCCAAGAGCCGAGCCACCGTGACCAGAACGTCGTGCAGCGTCGCCACTGCGGCGGAGTCCGCCTCGGCGTCCGGCGCCCAGAACCGCGGCCGGTTCAGTCGCACATACCATTGAGACAGGTCGTTGTCGCAGAAATCCATCAAAGTCCGCGTGCCGGTGGTGACGTCGAAACTCGACCACGCCGCGTTGACGTCACGCACCACCGCCGCCACCCGACTGAGCAACCAGCGATCGATGACCGGACGCTCCTCCGGCGGCGGCGCCTTGGTCAGCAACGCGGGATCGGCGTACTGGGCGTAGAACGTGTACGTGTTGCGGAGGCGATTGAGAAATCCGCCTGCGACCTCCGGGATGACTTTGGCGTCGAAGCGCTTCGGCAGCCCCACCTGGCTCGATGCCAGGAGGTAGAGCCGCACCGCATCGGCCCCGTACTCCTCGACGGCATCCCAGGGATTCACCACATTGCCGATGCGCTTGGACATCTTGCGACCGTCGATGTCCAGGACCATGCCGTTCACAATCACGTTGCGATACGCCGTTTCACCGCTCACGCCGGCGGCGATGGCGAGCAGGGAGTAGAACCACCCGCGGGTCTGGTCCAGACCCTCGCAGATGAAGTCCGCCGGAAAGTGGCTCTCGAAGCCCTCTCGATTCTCGAACGGGTAGTGCCATTGGGCATACGGCATCGCTCCCGAATCGAACCATGCGTCGATCACCTCGAGTACGCGGCGCATCGTCCCGTCACACGAGGTGCACGGAAACGTCACGTCGTCGATGTACGGCTTGTGGGGATCGAAATCCCCCGGCAACTCGCGGCCCCACCGCTCGGCCAGCTCCTCGTAGTCGCCGATGACCACGGACTCGGAACATCCGTCGCACACCCATGCAGGAAGCGGGGTCCCCCAGAACCGGTCGCGGGAGAGAGCCCAGTCCACGTTGTTCTCGAGCCACTCCCCAAAGCGCTTCGAGCCCACTTCCGGTGGATGCCAGTGCACATGGTCGTTGAACGTCACCATCTGGTCCCGGAATCCCGTGGTGCGGACGAACCACGACCGCCGTGCGTAATAGATCAATGGCGAGTCGCACCGCCAGCAGAACGGATAGTCGTGCTCGTATCCGCTCGGCTCGTAGCGCCCGAAGAGCTTGTCCTCTTGCTCGAGGCGCTCGGCGATGATGTCGTTGGCCTCGAAGACCGTCTTGCCGTTGATGGCGTCCCACTTGGTGCTCTCGAAACGCCCGCGCGGGTCCACCGGGTTCACGAAGGCCATGTCTTCACGGCGAATCGTCTCGTAGTCGTCCCCGCCGAAAGCCGGCGCCATGTGCACGATGCCGGACCCCTCCTGCTGGGTGACGAAATCCCCCGCCACGATGCGGAACGCCCGGTCCGCGTCGATCTCCACCGCGTCGAGCAACTGGTGGTACCGTGTGCCAACCAGCTCGCTGCCTGCGAATTCGCCTACGACGGGGAAGCTCGCCAGCGGTTTGCCGTGCGTGGCGCCCGGCACCGACTTGTGCTCCGCAATGGTCTTTTCCACGATCACCCGGGTGCCGTCCACATCGAGCTCCACGTAGCGGAACGCGGGATTCACTGCCACGGCGACGTTGGAGGGCAACGTCCACGGAGTCGTGGTCCACACCAGCAGGTGACGCGGCACCTCCGCGCCGTCTTCGACGAGTGTGAACAACGAGTAGATCGAGGGACTCCGGTGGAGCGCGTAGCCCTGGGCGAGCTCGTGACTCGACAACGAAGTGCCGCAGCGCCAGCAGTAGGGTAGGACCTTGTACCCCTCGTACAGCAGGTCCTTGGACCAGAGCTGCTTGAGCAGCCACCACACCGACTCCACGTACTCGTTGGTGTACGTGACGTAGGGATGGTCGTAGTCCAGCCAATACCCGATCCGGTCGGACAGCGACTCCCAGTCGTTCTTGTAGCGGAACACGCTCTCGCGGCAACGCCGGTTGAACTCGGCCACCCCTAACGCTTCGATGTCGCTCTTGCCGTTGATGTCGAGGTCCTTCTCCACCTCGATCTCCACCGGAAGCCCGTGCGTGTCCCACCCCGCGATCCGGGTGACCGACCGCCCCTTCGCCGTCTGGTAGCGGCACACGAGATCCTTGATGGTCCGGGAAAACACGTGATGGATACCGGGCCGGCCGTTGGCCGTGGGCGGGCCCTCGTAGAACACGAACGGTGGAGCGTTCTTGGTCGCCGCGAGCGTCTTGCGGAACAGGTCGTCGTTCCGCCATTGCTCGAGCACCTGGCGTTCCAGTGCGTCGGCTCTCCCAGGGGGAAGAGGATCGTACGTCATCAATCCATTCGCTCGAGCACCGCACTGACCAGCTTGGTCAGGTTGGGCTCAGCGGCGGCTGCCGTGGCAATGATTTGTGACACGTCCACGGGTTCCAAAGCGTCGGGCAAACACGAGTCGGTCACGATCGAAACACCCAACACCCGCATGCCCATGTGCACCGCGGCGATCACTTCCGGCACCGTGGACATCCCCACCACGTCTGCGCCGATGCCGCGCAAGAAGCGGTACTCGGCACGGGTCTCCAGATTGGGGCCCGTCACGGCGACGTAGACCCCTTCGCGCAATACGATCTGCTGTTCCCGAGCCACTGTGCGCGCCAACGCCCGCAGCCCCTCGTCATATGGCTCCGACATGTCCGGGAACCGCGGCCCCAGCGCTTCGTGGTTGGGACCCACCAGGGGACTGTCACCGAGCAGGTTGATGTGATCGGCCAACAGCATCAGCTCACCGGGCTTCCAGAGGGGGTGCATGCCGCCGCACGCGTTGGACACGATCAACGTTCCCGCACCCAGTGCGTGTAGCACCCGTACGGGGAACACGATCTGCTGCATCGTGTAGCCCTCGTACCGATGAAACCGGCCCTGCATCGCCACCACCCTCTTGCCACCCAACATCCCGAACAGCAACCGCCCCGCGTGGCTCTCGACCGTACTGAGGGGAAATTCCGGGATGTCCTCATACGGAATCTCGGCAGCCACGTCGATCTCTTCTGCGAGACCCCCGAGTCCCGTCCCCAGGACCACCGCAACGTCGGGCTCGAAATCGGTGCGCGCTCGCACCGCCGCAACGGCGGCGGCGATGGCGCGTGACAGCTCTGATTCGCTCATTGCTCCTCGTTCGCCGGGCGTGACGGCCCATCCACGAGCCTCACGGGTGGTTGCGTCTCGGACAGGCGCCCAGACCGACGCAGCGCCGCGCCGGGCCCTGCGGACGGCGTTCCGGCTCGCTCGCGTGCTTCTGCCGCCTCCACCTCCGCCAGGTTGCGCTCGAGCAAGACGCGGAAGGACGCCAAGTAGGATGTCAGTTGGCGATGGGCCGCTTCGATGTTCCGCAGCACCGCCTGCTCCGCCTGTCGCGCGTCGTTCAGGTTGGCCTCGCCTTCGATCTGCGCCTCGCGGAGGATCGATTCCGCTTTGCGCTGCGCGTGCTGTTCCGCTTCCTCGCGGAGTTGTTCCGCCCCCACCAACGCCTCGCTCAGGGCTTTCTCCCGCTCCCGAAACGACTTGAGCTGCTCGCGAAAGTTTCGGATCTGCTCGTCGGAGACGGCCTTGTCACGCAGCAAGCGTTCCAATTCGTTCGCGACGCGTTCACGGAACTCCTCCACAGAGGCTTGGTCGTATCCCCGCAGTGTCTTGCCAAACTGCTGGGTGCGAACGTCGAGCGGCGTGAGATTGAAGGTGTCGTCTGTCATCGTTGTCGCTCCCCAAAGAGGACCGTACCCAACCGAACCATCGTGGCGCCCTCGGCGATTGCCGCCCGGAAATCCCCCGACATGCCCATCGACAACTCGGGCAACCCGAGGCCGTCGGTCTCCAACTTGTCGCGCAATCGGCGCAACGCGGCAAACACCCCGCGCTGGGCCGTTTCATCGCCGCTGAGCGGCGCCATGGTCATGAGTCCCTCGAGATGCAGCTCGGGCATGGCCGCGACCTCGTGTGCCACCGTTGCGGCGTCGGCGGCGGCGCAGCCGCTCTTCTGGTGCTCTCCCGCCACGTTCACCTGCAGCAACGTCCGAAGGGGCTCCATCGGAAATCCGTCTTCCGTTCGCCGGCGTACCGCCCGGGCGAGCGCCTCCGCGACCTTCGTCGAGTCCACGGAATGCACCACCGAGAAGTTTCCCGGCACGAACTTGGCCTTGTTGGACTGGAGGTGGCCGATCAAGTGCCAGCGGACGGGGATGTCGGCCGCCGTCGTCCGCTTGTCGAGCGCCTCCTGGATCCGATTCTCCCCGATATCCGTGATGCCGGCGGCCTCGGCCACCGAGATCGTCTCGACGGGGTGGCCCTTGGTGACCGCGATGATCCGTACCTCGCCCGAGACTCCCTCGGCGCATCGAATCCGGTCGATTTCCTCGCGGACCCGGGCAAAATTGTCCCGAACAAGCGCCAAGTTCATAGCCTTGTAATGTAAATGGGCCGGTGGGGAGTAAGAAGTGAGGGGGGCGGCCCCCTCACCACTCACTGTTCGCGGCCGCTGTCGCCCCTCGGGAGCAGGCTCTCCGGTTGCGTGCCCACGGTCAGCAGGGTGTCGAAGAGCTCCAGCGGCGCCACCTCGGGGACGTCGGTGCCGGGCGCCGGGGACGCCTCCAGCAACGACAGGATCGCCGGGTTGGGGGAGAGGTGGTACGCCCGGAGGAAGTTCTCCCGCATCCGCTGATTGTCCCCCAGGGATTGATAGGCTCCCCCCAACACCAGGAACGGGAGGCTCAGGTTGCCGGCGATGTTCCGGTTGGTGGGATCGAGGGCCAGTGAATCCACCTCGAAGAGGCTGGCGTACTCGTAGATGTCCCACGCCAGGGAGTCCGTCCGGGGCACGTCCACCGGGACCCACAATCCCGGCGCCAGGCGCTCGATATCCGGGTCTTCCGCCACGTAGTAGAGCCGGAGGGCCATCCCCTCCTGGATCAGGTAGTTGTCCAGGCCTATCCAGTTGCTGCTCCCCGCCGTGGTGGACCAGTAGATGGGCCGTTCACCGGCGTTCTCCTGGATCAGCCGCAACATCAGAAAATCCTTCATGTAGATCGGCGAGTTGGCGGGGAGCACATGGCGGACGCGGCCCAGTCCAACGACCAGGCTGTCCCGCAGCAGCTGGGGCATCATCTGGAAGTCGATCTCGTTGTCGGTCAACGTGTGAAGCTGGCCCGGCCGTGTGTCCGGCACGTCGCCGCTGTACCACGGCGCCCGCTCGGGATCGAATTCCCGCACCGGATTGTCCCGCAGCTGCTTCACGTACCAGCGGGTGTTGGCCAGGGAGAGATTCACCACCGACACGTCCTGGCGTATTTCTTCCACCTCTTGCGCGTACCACAGCGGGAACGTGTCGTTGTCGCCGTTGGTGAAGATGATGCCGTAGGGCTCGGCGGAATGCAGCAGATTCCGGGCGAAGTCCAGGGCCAACCCCGTCTCCGGCCCCTGCCCCCGACTGGCGGCCGAGAAGTTCAACAGGAACGGACATAGTGCGATGACAAAGACGGCGGGAGCCACCTTGAGACCTCCGGGCACCGCCTCGTTCCTCGCCTTGTACGCCGCCTCGAGCTTCTCCTTGGCGAGGCGATACAGCCCGGCAAGCCCGATGCCCGTGAAGAGACCCCAAACCTGAAACGAGACCAGAAAGAAATAATCCCGCTCCCGGACCTCGTGCATGGTGTAATCGGGGAACGCATCGGACCCGATGGAGAACCCGGGCTTGAAGTTCATGTAACCCACGAGACCGGGGCCCGTGATCAGGAAGATCAAGAGGATCAACCAGAACACCGACCGGTCTTTGTCGCGTAACAGGGTGGCACCGTAGATCCCCAACGAGGTGAACACCATCGTGAACGGCAAGCGCGCTCGGGCAAATACCGCCTCGGTGGTCGAGAGGCCGTTGGACCACTGCCAGTCGAAGTACTGCAGGTAATTGATGATCTGGAGCCAGATGATGGTGAAGGTCCGTCCCGGATTCCCCGCTCCCGACGGATAGATGGGGTTGTCCGTGGGGAGCCGCGGCGGGTACTGCTCGCGGCGGATGACCGCCAGGAGGGATTCCCACGTTGACGGGTCCGCCTCGTTGATCATGGGGTCGAGACCGGCCCGAATGTAGAGGTAGGTGTATGTCGAAACACCCACCGCCGCGATCACCGCCACCGAAGCCGTGAACAGCGCTCCCCCGGTGGTGACGGCGAAGACCGCCGCCGCCAGGAACACCAACCCGGCGAACGTGAGGATGGCCGTGCTCCCGAGGCCGCTCCCGATGAGCACCGCCCAGATGCCGCCCACCACCGCCCACTGGGCCCATTCCACCCTGCGGTCCTCTTCGTTGGGCAGGGGATCGGTCTTGAGGACATGCCACATGAACCCGACGAGTGCCGGGCCCACGAGAAGCGCCAGGAGATGGTTGCCGAGGGAGAACGCCCCGAGGTAGACAATCAGCAGGAGCAGGTGCGCCGCGCGGGACGTTCCGCGGTGCTTTCGCCACAGTGATGCGAGCCAGGCGATAGCCGCGATGGTGAACGAGGCCACCATGTACACTTCGGCTTCGTTGGAGTTCTGCCACACCGTGAACACGAATGCCGACATGATGGCGGCGGCCGCCGCGCCACCCACCACGAACACCGGGTCGGCGGCGGCGGGGTCGCTCTTCCGGCGGCTACGCAGGGCGTTGGCAACGACCAGGAACATGAAGGACGCCGCGGCCGCGCTGAAAATCGCGCTCATGAAGTTCACCCGATAGGCGAACCCGCCCAGCGGAAACCACGTGCCCCACACATTGGCCAGCATGACGAACGCCGGCGTCCCGGGGGGATGGGGAACACCGAGAATCTTCGCAGCCGCAAGAAACTCCCCTGCATCCCAGAATGTCACCGTGGGTGACAACGTCGCGATGTACCCCACCAGCACGACAACGAACACCGCGATCGCCGCTCTAAATAGTGTGCGGTCTGTAATCTCGTTCGACATTGGCCTCAAGAAGTAATGGTCGTGGCGTCCGGCTCCGGCACGGCCGTCGTGTCAATGGAGGGCCAGGTCTGGCCGGCCAGGACCTCCTGCAACTGCTGCTGGGTGACTCCTCGATGCAGCAAGCCGCGGATCGCGATCGACACCTTGGACGTTTCCTCAGACACCACGATCACGATGGAGTCCGTTTCCTCCGACAGTCCCAGCGCGGCGCGGTGCCGCGTTCCCAGTGATTTGTCCTCCACCGGGTATTGCGTGAGTGGCAACACGCACCCGGCGGCGATGATGTGATCCCCGCGTACCATCACCGCACCGTCGTGGAGCGGTGAATACGGGGTGAAGATCGTCGTCAGCAGGTCGGCCGAGACCCGGGCGTGCATCTCCTTCCCGGACTCAAGGTAATCGTTGAGGGACGTCTCGCCCTCCACGGCGATGATGGCCCCCGTGCCCTGGCGGGAGAGCCGCTCCGCTGCTTCGGCGATCTCCTCGATCACCCCTTCCATATCCTGCGGCGTCAAAAACTGCATGACCCGGGAACGCCCCAGGCGTGACAGCGCGGTGCGGAGTTCAGGCTGAAATACCACGATCGCCGCAAACGCTCCGTAGGTGAACACGACCTCCAGCAAGGAGGAGATCATGCGGAAGTTCAACACCGACGCCCCGAAATACACCAGCCCGAGCATAACGAGCCCCACCAAAATCTGCAGCGCCCGGGTACCGGCCAGAAACAACAGGGCGCGGTACAGCACGTACGCGACGATCAAGATTTCGATGATGTCCCGAAGGCCCGGTATCAGATATCTGAATTGCTCGAGGGACATCCTGGATCTCGGATAGCGTGGGCGACCTGGAGCGCTTCGCGCACGCGGTGAACATCATGCACCCGGAACAGCGCGGCGCCCAACGAGTAGGCGGCAACACACGCCGCGGCGGTGGCGTTATCCCGCTCCGACACGTCGGCGTCGATGACCTGCCCCAGGAACCGCTTTCGTGACGGTCCCACCATCACCGGGAAGCCGAGCGCCGTGAGCGCCGTCAGTCCGCGCAGCACAGCGTAATTGTGTTCGGGGCGTTTCGCAAATCCCAATCCGGGATCAAGCACGATGCGCCCGCGCTCCAATCCCCGGTTCTCCCCAACCTCCAGGGCACGCTGCAGCTCCCCGGCGACCTCGGTAACCACGTCGTCGTATTCGGCGTGCTGGTACGTGGCCATCTCACTGAGGCTGCCCCGGGAGTGCATGAGGATGAGGCCGGCACCGTACTCGGCGCACACCGACGCGATGTCGGGATCCAGTCGGAGCCCGGAGACGTCGTTCAGGGCCCAGGCGCCGAGGTCCAGGGCCCGGCGACCGGTCTCGTGATTGACCGTATCCACCGTCACCGGAACCGACGGAAACCGGCTCACCAACTCCCCCAGCACCGGCTCGAGCCGACTCCACTCCTCCGCCGTCGGGAGGGGCTCCACCACCCCCGGCCGGGTGGATTCGCCCCCGATGTCGATCATTGCGGCGCCGGCAGCCACCAGCGCCTCCGCGTGGTTCACAGCGTCCTCGGGACGAACGAACCGCCCGCCGTCGCTGAACGAGTCGGGGGTCACGTTCAGAATGCCCACCACCACCGGGGGCTCGAGGGGAACCGTCCCTCGGGTCATTTCCCACGCCGCGGGCGGCTCCACCGTCCCCCGGAGGAGGTGCCCGATCTCCACCGCCGTGTCCGCCGGCAGGTGAGACGAACCGGACCGGATGAGACCCGCCAGGGTGGCCGCGCTCCCCGAGACGAGGGCCCACCCGTCGCCGGTGAGGCACTCGAGCCCCAGTGTCTTCGTGGCCTCGTCCAACCCTTCCCGGTCGGCCCCGGTCACGGAATCGAACAGGAGGGCGACGGGACCGAGGCCCCGTACAGCAACGTCGGCGCGACCGGGTTCCAGACCCCGTCGCGCCAACGCGTCACGTATTGCAGATGGTTCTCGCGGACTGAGGGCGTTGACCCTCACGCGCCTGCGGGTTTCGGAGGCGGGGTCCCAAGGACGGGTCCCGCTCCCGAGGGCCGCGCTTCACCGCTCGGCAGCGGCGGCGGCGATTCCGAGGCTTCCACCGCGACCGGCGGGGGCGGAAGCTCCTTTCCCTCGATGAGCAGCTCGACGTCCTCGCGCTCCAGCGTCTCCCGCTCGAGCAATGCGTTCGCCATGGCGTGGAGGACGTCCATCTTCTCCTTCAGAATGTCGGTGGCGTTCTGGTACGCTACGTCGAGCATGCTCCTCACCTCGGCGTCCACCAGCTCCGCCAACTTGGCCGACACCTCGTGGCGTTGGGAGATCTCCCGGCCGAGGAAGATCTGGTGTTCCCGATCGCCCACGGCCACCGGACCCACTTTCTCGCTCATGCCGAACTGGGTCACCATGCGGCGGGCCATCTCGGTGGCCTGGTGGATGTCCTGGGCGGCACCGGTGGTGACCTTGGCGTGGCCGAAGATGAGCTCCTCCGCTACCCGGCCGCCGTACGCCATGGCGAGCTTGCCCAGCATGAACTCCCGGGTGTGGTTGTGGCGGTCTTCCTCGGGCAGGGCAAACGTCAATCCCAGAGCCCGCCCGCGGGGGATGATGGTCACCTTGTGGATCGGGTCCTGCCCCGGCATCAACATGTTCACGATGGCGTGGCCGGCCTCGTGATACGCGGTGAGCTTCCGCTCCTCATCCGACAACACCAGGCTCTTCCGCTCGATGCCCAGCATGAGCTTGTCCTTGGCGTCCTCGAGGTCCGTCATGTCCACCCGTTGCTTGTTGCGCCGGGCCGCCAGGAGCGCGGCCTCGTTGACGATGTTCGCCAGATCGGCGCCGGCGAGCCCCGGCGTGGATTTGGCCGTGATGCCCAGCTTGACGGTGTCCGCCAGCGGGATCTTCCTGGCGTGGACCTTGAGGATCATCTCCCGACCCCGAATGTCCGGCATGTCTACCACGATCTGCCGGTCGAAGCGTCCCGGCCTGAGCAACGCCGGATCGAGGACGTCGGGCCGGTTGGTGGCCGCAATGAGGATCACGCCCTCGTTGGACTCGAAGCCGTCCATCTCCACCAACAGCTGGTTGAGGGTCTGCTCCCGCTCGTCGTGACCACCTCCGAGGCCCGCCCCACGGTGGCGCCCCACCGCGTCGATCTCGTCGATGAAGATGATGCACGGCGCATGGGCCTTCCCCTGCTCGAACAGGTCCCGCACCCGGGATGCACCCACCCCCACGAACATCTCCACGAAGTCGGAGCCCGACATCGAGAAGAAGGGACGCGCCGCCTCGCCGGCCACCGCCCTCGCCAGCAAGGTCTTCCCCGTTCCCGGGGGGCCCACCAGCAGCACGCCCTTGGGGAGTCTGCCGCCCAGGCGCTGGTATTTCTGCGGGTCCTTGAGGAACTCGATGATCTCCTCGAGCTCTATCTTGGCTTCGTCGGCACCGGCCACATCCCCAAACGTGACCTTGGGTGTGTCTCCGGTGAGGAGCTTGGCCTTGGAGCGGCCGAATTGGAACGCCCGGTTGCCGCCCTGCTGCACCTGGCGGAAGAAGAAGATCCAGAGGCCGATGAGAATGATCCATGGAAGGAGGTTCAGGAAAATCGTACCGAAGGACGGACGGGGAACTTTCCCGGTGATCGTCACCTCCTGCTCCTCGAGGGTCGACAGGAGTTCTTCAGAATCCTGAATCGGGAGCACGACGCTGAAGTCGTGCACCGCGCGGCCTTCCACACTGATGTCACGCTTGAACTCGCCCTGGACGAACTTGCCGTCCGTGATCTCCACGGAGGCGATGTTGCCGTCGTCGAGCTGTACCCGGAACGTGGTGTAGGGCACTTCCTGGTGGTCGTCGCCCCCCCGCACCGTGATGCGGTAGAACGCGACGGAGAGGAGCACGATGAGCATCCAGAACACGAGGTTCTTGCTCGCCGAGTTCCAGTTCATTTTCCCTTTTGGTGATGGAGACCGGTCAGCCATTCGCTATGTCCTCAATTGTGGCAATATACGGCAGATGCCGAAAATCTTCTGCATGGTCCAAGCCGTATCCCACGAGGAACACGGGTGGCGCCTCGAACCCAATGAATCGCGGCTCGACCTCCAGGAGTGCATGTCTCGAGACTCTTTGGGTTCCGCGTACGTATCAAACGACAAACATGATTCAGCGTGTTCCCGGTCTCGACGATGTCCTCCACAAGCAGGATGTGCGTTCCGTCCAATTTGGTTCCCGGGTCGTACAGCAACTCCACTGTTCCCGAGGAAACCGTATCGTTTCCATACGACGCGGCCACCAAGAAGTCCACCTTGTGGGGCCGCCGGATCCTCCGAACCAAATCGGCCAGAAAGATAAAGCTTCCCTTCAGCAAGCCAATGACCAGGAGTTCCCCATCCCGGTAATGGCCACCGATCTCGCCGGCCAGCTCCGAGACACGCCGGTTGATGGCCTCTTCATCGAATACCACCCGGGCAGAATCCCGTTCCACTAGGCTTCCCCGGCGGCGACTTCGAGCCGTATAGCATGCTCTCCCTGAGCCGGGACCGCCACACTCGAGCGGCAGATCCCCGGCAACCAGATCACGTCGGCACCCCGGACGAGCAGCGGGTACGCTCCCCGCTCCGAACGGGGGATCCGCCCCTCCATCAAGACCCGGCTCACGCGGCGGTGTCCGGTGCCTCCCAGCGGCAGAATCCGGTCACCGGGCAGGAGCCCCCGGATCTCGCCTTTTCCCTCGGTAACCCACGTAACGATGGCGTCTCGCGCCGGAGGGCCGGCCCGCTCCGGGCTCCAGCGGATCTCCCAACGCCCCCAGCGGACCCGCCCGTCTTCCCCCTCGCCCCAGCGAACTGCCGCCCGCCCGGAGTGTTCCTCGGATTCCTTTAATAAATAGACGCGTAGATGGCCAAATGCGGTCTCGGCCACCCAATGCTGGCCCAATTCGAACCGGCGGCCGCTGGGGGCCCGGCGGGCAAAGTCCCACAGACGGGCCGCTCGGCGGGGGCCCAGGACGCACCCGGCTTCCCGGGCCAACGCTCGTAAGAGCGCTTCCGCCAACGACTTATCATATTGGAGAAGCGGCTCGCACGCGATCTCGCCCGTGCCCGGCTCGGTGCGAAACTCGATGTCCGGCAGGGCTCGCAGCACCGCCGACCACGCCGAGCGGTCCTCCGCCGCGTGGTGGGCCACGTCCAGCAAGTGCTCTTCCACCTCTTCCCCGAACCGGTCACGGACCACCGGCAGCAACTCCCCCCGGATCCACGAGCGATGGTGCCTCAAGTCCACGTTGGCGGGATCGGCGTGGATTGCCAGACCTCGTCCGCTCGCCGCCAACCAGCTCTCGATCTCCTGCTTCCGGAACGGGAGGAGGGGCCGGACCAGGCCGCTGGGACCCTCCTCGGCGATGCCCGCGAGCCCGGCGAGACCCGTGCCGCGAAACAACCGAAAGAGGACCGTCTCGACCTGATCGTCGGCGTGGTGAGCCGTCACCAGGTACCGGGCCCCCAGGCGCCCCTGCCATTCCCGAAGCGCCGCGTACCTTCCGTGGCGGGCCCGGGTCTCCGACGCATCGGCGCCGAGATGCAACACCGACAGGTATCCCGGCACCTCGTATTGCACGGCCCAGCCCAGAACCTGCTCGGCCACATCCGGGCTCTCCCCGTCAATGCCGTGATCCACATGAACCACCGCCACCCGGAGCCCGAATTCCGGCGCCAGGCGCACCATGAGATCCAGCAGCGCCGCGGAGTCGGGACCACCGCTCACCGCCAGCAGGGCGAGCCCCGGCTCGGGAAACAGGTCGGCGGCTCGACAGTGCTCCTGGAATCGAGCAACTAAATCATTGCTTTGCATGGTGTTACGGTATCAGTCGTGTCTCGGCTCGGCCCGCTTCTTCGCCTCTGAAAGGTACGCCGGCTTCACGTCCAATAGCTGGGACAGTTTCCGCATCAGGTAGGTCTCGTGTTGCGCCACCACGCCGTCGGCGTAGACCAGGCCCCACATGGTCTCCAAGAGGACCATCTTCTGGGCCATGTCGTAGTTCTCGGTGATGAGGCGCGTGAATTGATGCAGATCCACTCCCTTGCGCCGCTCCTGGTCGGCGAAGGCGAGTAGCTGTTCCGCCGTTCCGGAATCCAGGCCGAAGTGGCGCTGCACCGCGTTCTCCAGGTGGGCCCGCTCCGAGTCGGCGAACTCGTCGTCGGCGTAGGCGATCTCCAGTAGGAGGGCGCAGGCGGCTACCTGGAGCGAGGGGTGCCCAGCCGTGGTCTCGCCGCTCTCGGCGGTGGCCTCCGGGGCCTCCATCTTGTCGCTGAAAAAAGAACGAATCGAATTGAGCATCCTCTATTGTCCGTCGTTTTCCTGTACTACTGCCTCGTAGCTCTTTCGTTTCAGATCCGGCACCTGTGCTCCCTCCGCCGGATATCCCACGGGGAAGAGAATATACGGCTTCTCGTTGGGAGGGCGCTTCAACAACTCCGAGAGAAACCCCATGGGGCTCGGCGTGTGGGTCAGGGTCACCAGCCCCATCGTGTGGAGCGCCGCAATGAATAGGCCGCAGGCAATCCCCACGCTCTCGTTCACGTAGTAGTTGGTGATCTTCTCGCCGGCGTCGTCCACCCCGTACGACTCTTTGAATACCACCACCAGGTAGGGCGCCTCCTCGAGGAACGGCTTGTCTCCCGTGGTGCCCAGGGGCGCCAGGGCCTGAAGCCACTCAGGCGGGAAGCGGTTGTCGTAATTCTCCCGCTCTTCTTCCTCCGCCGCCAGCCTGATCGCCTTCTTGAGAGCGGGGTCGTCGATCAAGACGAACTTCCACGGCTGCCGGTGGGCCCCCGACGGCGCCGAGGCGGCGGTCCGGATGGCCAGCTCCAGACACTCCCTGGGAGGCGCTTCGGAGGAGAAATCTCTCACGGAGCGGCGCCGGGCCATCAGGTCGAAGAACTCCCCACCCCGGCGGACCATCTCCTCCGGGGCGCGGGCCTCGAACTCGTAAGGTGTTGGGTTGTAAGCGTTTGTGGCCATTCTATTCCTCGGAATTACGGCGCCTGTGGCCCTTGCTTGTCTCGCAGCATCTCGCGGATGATCACAACGTCCTGGCGGTCCTGGGGGCGATCCGCAGCCTGCTTCGAACGCACGATGTCCTCCAAACTGGCCGCGAGCAGTTCGACTCCATACACGCCAAAGCGAACGGCGCCACGGGACAGGTCGTCGAACCCGTCTGTGCCTGACGGCACAAACGCCACGTCCAAGCGTCCCGCCGACGTCACCAGATTCCACATGTCCGCACGTTCCAGCATTGAGGCGCTGCAATCAAACGGCAAGCCTTCCGGTACCGCCTCAGTATAGACCCGAGCCTCCAGCTCCCTGAGGGCCGACGCGAGTCGCTCGAGATTCTCGCTGTCTCGGGCCGGCGTGATGTCCGCATCGGCAGTCATCCGCGGAAAACCTTGGAGCCGCGCAGCCACCGCCCCGATGAGGACATAGGCAACCTCGTGACGAGCGAGCGTCGTGAAGAGTCGCTCGGGATCGAGGGGGGCCGGGTTAGACACGGGCGGCGGTAGTTGCGAGGCGACTGGCGTTGGCAATCTCCGCCAGCCGCTCCTCCGGGGTCATGCGCAGAATGCGGGTTACGTCGTCGAGCATGTGAGATCCGAAAACGGGACGCACGGTGAGGCTCGCGTCGAGCTCGAAGCCCGCGGCGGCCAGGAGCCGGGTGAGTGTCTCCCACGCTGGGCTCGTCTGACCGCCCTCGATGCGGGCCACGACGGATTGGGCCGTCTTGGCCCGCCGCGCCAGCTCGCGTTGGCTCAAGCCGGCCCTCAGGCGGGCGTCCCGCACGAGAGCAGCGGTGTCACTGGACATAGTTGATGATAGCTAATTAGCTATCATCAATCAACCTGGATACCAGCATTTGTGATCTCCGGCGCCCTATCTTGATAATATAGCCCATACGCTATATTATATAGCGTATGAGCTATGTTCATTTTCTCGTCGCCTGCCTGCCCTTGGTCGTGGGGTGTACCTCGCTGGTGTGGGTCCAACCCGAGCCCACCGTCACGATCCCGCTCAAGTCGGACGACCCTCCGCGACCGCTGGGTTCCATACTCGCCAATGACTTTCGCCGCGGAACCGCAGCGTTCAGAAACCGAGAATTCGAGGCTGCGCACCTCGAGTTCAGCCGGGTCGTGTGGCGAGCCCCCATGTGGCCGAACGGCCATTTTAATCGCGGTTTGACCTTCGTCGAGTTGAGCGAGCCGGACAGCGCCCGAGCCGACTTCGCCCAGTATCTCCGCTTGGCTCCGAACGCTCCCGATCGCGAGGCGGTTCAATCGTTGATGGAGGCGCTCAAGTCACGCTACGAGCGCAAGGTCAGTGCGGGTCGGACGATCCTGTTCGTGGAATTGGCCGCGCTCCTGGGACTGGCGGTGGTCTATATGATCGGCGAGGCGGATGAGTTTTCGATAGGAGTGTCCGGCCGGTAGAGCGCGGGCGGGTACCACGGCGCTCGGCGACACCCGCCCACGGGCTAGAACCGCTCGATCGCCCGGCGGCAGTATGTGATCCGGTGCGCCACACCGCCCAGTCCCATCAGCCGGAACGGGAAGAGCGACAGCGGTACCTTCTGTTTGGTTGAGGGGGCGCCCTCGATCCACGATTCCAACCGGCGCTCGTTCACTCGCACCCACTCCTCCACGCGAGGGATGTCACCGGCAAGGACCCTGGCGCGCTCCAGCGCTGCACGGCGCTCGGCGCTGACGCCGAAGAGGATTTCCCTGGCGCTCCCGCAGAAGCCGGGCACGATCCCCCCTACCGCCCACCACCGCACGAAGGAAGGCCGCAAGGTGTCGGAGAGAACCTGGCGAGCACGCGGCGCCAGGGGATCCACGTTCAGGGCGGCGCCGAACCACGGCGTTCGCAAGGCGGGCGTGTCGACGGCGTCGAGCGCCGCACGCAGCCGCTCGGTCTCCAACAGGAGGTCCCGGTCGTCGGTCAACAGGCCGATCTCGCCGACGATGGCCCTTCCGGTGGCGATGACGTCGGCAGCGAGCCACCCGTGAACCGGGTCGGCCAGCAGAAGAGCCCCTATGGCGATGTTCTCCCGCCCTCGTGTGACGGCCTGATCCGCGTCTGCGCGGGCCATGTGCAACAGGGCCGCCGCCTCGTTGCTGGCGGCCAGTCGCCGGACCACCCCGGGGCGAAAGAGTGGGAGCCCGCCGCCCACCGCGGCGACGGCGGGAAGGCTATCGTCGTACATCCAGAGGGCCGGCAGGGGACCCGCATACGCGGCCCGACGCCAGAGAGCCAATCCCCCGGCTGACGTGTCCCGAACCAATGCAGCCCGGGTTTCGCCGTCGACCGACGCCGGCAGGTTGCGCCACAATGAGCGCGCCGGACCACTCCCCACGACCGGCGGCGGCGTGGCGCTGGAGCCCGCCTCATGTCCCGTCGAATCGGTCCCAAGCCCGAACAGCGCCGCCGCCAATCCCCGAGCGCGCTGCAGGCGCGGGCCTGCCGGCTGCCCCGGCAAGCGCCCGGACTCCGCTGCGAGGCCGGTGAGGTCCGTCCATGACCCCCTGGAGTCGATGAGCACGGCGGCCGCAACCCCCTGGGCACGGGCGGACCACCTGGTGGCCGTCCTGGCAGCCGTCACCGTCAGGAAGAGCATCGCGATGAGGAGGGCGCTCAGGAGCGCGCCACCCACCAAGGGGACGAACGGCCTCGACCGCTCGACAGGCTCCTCCACTACCTCCTGCACCTCCTGGCCCTGATCGCCCAGCCAGCGTTCCACCAGCTCTGGCTGGACGGGTCGCAGCGACGACGGCAGTGGCAGGAACCAGCGCCGGGGCCGCCGGCGACGCCCGACCAGCCACTCTGGAATCCCGCACAGGGCCGCGGCGGCGAAGGGCACCGCAGAGGGCAAGAGAAACAGTGCGACATCGAAGGCGGAGCTCCACCCGGTTGCGCCCGCCGCAGGCGCGCTCCCCAATCCACCGAGCCATAAGAGCGGACCGAGCATGGCTAGAATCGTCCCCAGGAGCATGGCGGCCGCACGGAGCCGCTTCAGTTGGACGAGTTTCCGTCGCTGGACCCGGTCGAGGAACGCGAAGGCCCCGTGCCCGTTGATGAGGGCCGCCGTATCCGTCCCCGCATCGATTGCCACGTCGAGGACCACCGTCCACGGATACCTCGCGGCCCGCCCTGCTCTCAAAAGCAGGGCCAGTCTCCACCCCCTGCCGAGGGCGAGAACTGCCATGATGCCCGTCGCCAGTGCACACGCCACCAGGAGGGGAAGCCACAGGGTTGCCCACACACCCGCCCCGTATTGAGGTCCCGCCGGCGCCTGCGGGGCAAGCAGCACCGTGGCGAAGAACGCGAGACCAGCCGCGCCCACCCCCGCCAGGCCGGTGAGCTGATTCCATCCCGCTCCCCGCAGCAGGTCGAGACCCGGAGGCGGCCATTCGACGGTCTGGCGCACCGGTGGCTGAATGGCCCGGGCAATCTCGTCCGCCGACGGACGGTCGTCGGGGGATTTGGCCAGACACCGGGTGATGAGGTCGGCGAGACGTCCGTCCAGGTAAGGGCGCAGCAATCGTAGGTCCGGGGGCTTCTCCTGGAGATGCGCCGCCAGGTACCCCTCCGGCGCCTCGGCCAGGAACGGCGGCCGGCCCGACACGAACTCGAACATGACCACACCGAGGCAGTAGACGTCGCTCTTGTCCGACACCTCCCTCGCCCCCGCCTGTTCCGGACTCATGTACGCCGGCGTACCCACCGACACTCCCTGCAGCGTGAGTTTTTCCTGTCCCACCGGGGCGCTTCGATCCAGCGCCGCGGCGATACCGAAATCCAGCACCACTGCATGACCGGTTTCCCGGCCGATGATGATGTTGGACGGCTTGATGTCCCGGTGGACGACGCCGCGGGCGTGCGCCGCAGCGAGGGCCGACGCCACCTCGCCCATGACGGCCTTCGCGAACGGCTCGGCCACCATCCCGTGACTCAGGATCTCCTGTTGAACCGTGACCCCGTCTACGAATTCCATCACTATGTACGGTGTCTTACTGCGCGGCAGCGTACCGACCTCGTAGATCTCGATCACGTGGGGGTGCGAGATGGC
The DNA here is from genome assembly GCA_039589615.1 of Gemmatimonadota bacterium. GTDB lineage: Bacteria > Gemmatimonadota > Gemmatimonadetes > Gemmatimonadales > GWC2-71-9 > B3T1B10. The sequence goes on along the minus strand of JBDHHA010000064.1, from coordinate 7,025 downwards.
GCCGCAGCGCCGGGTCCCGGCCCAGGTAGACCGTGCTCATGCCGCCGCCGCCGAGCCGGCGGAGCACCTCGATTCTCGGGCTCAGGGCCCGCTTGAGTGCCTTGGCGACCTTGTCTTTCGGGGAGATCCGCTCCGCGGGGGACTCTTCCTCATCGTCCCCGGTGATGGCCGCCCCGAGGGCGGCCCCGCAGTTGCGGCACAACTCGTCGTCGGACTCGACCTGCGTTCTGCAAGATGGACACCGTGGCTGGGCGCTCAAGCAGGCTCCTGGGTGATTCCACTGGGATTGGTCGGTGCCTGGCAAGCTCGGGGATGGAGCGGGGGGGTCGCAAGGACGACCGTCACATTTCCAGAGACGCTCTCTGCCTCCCAGCAACTCTCGGATGATCACTACGTCCTGGCGGTCCTGGGGACCGTCGGCGGCGAACCTAACCGCCGTCCTGCAGCGCTTCGGTCGGGTGGATGCGGAGGCCCCGCCGCGCGGGTCCGACTGCCGCGAGGAGGCCCACCGCCAACATGAATGCGGCGACGCCGGCGAGGAGGACGGCGCCTTCTCCGCCCGTGAACTCACCGGCCGTGCCCCAGTCGAGCAGCGACGCCACGCCAATACCCACCACGACCCCGAGCGTGAGCTGCCGGAGCGCGCGCGAGAAAATGCTCGCCAAAAGGCTGTGCGGTTCCGCGCCCAACGCAACGCGAATTCCGATCTCACGCCGGCGTTGCGTGACGGTGAAGGACATGAGCGCGTAGAGCCCAGCAGCCGAGAGCAGAAGGACGGAGACCGTCAGGAGCGCCAACGCCCAGCCACCGATCCGCCAGCCGCCCTGCTCCTCACGCATGACCTGTTCGAGCGTGAGAACATCGTCGAGTCTCAAGGCGGGGTCGATTGTCGTGGTGATTTCTGCGAGCCGCGGAGAGAACGTCAGTGGAGCGCCCGATTCAATGCGCATCGTGAGAGTCGACGGATACACGTCTCCAGGCGCCATTGCCTGGTAGACCTTTGCCACGGTCCGGTCCGGTTCCATCTGGCTCGAGAAGTCACTCACGATTCCGACGATTTCGTACCAGGGCGCCTTCACTTCATCCGGGTTCGTGGTAAGGCCCCTGTTGACGAAGCGGATCCGACGCCCGAGGACGTTGCCGTCGCCCACCCACTGCGCCAGGCTCTCGTTGATGATTACGGTGGTCGCACCAACGTCTGCGGGATGAAAACGCCGGCCGGAGAGAACCGGGACATCGAAGGCGTCGAAGAAATCGATGTCTACTCGGCCCACGCCCACTCGGAGCTGCGCGTCAGCCGCGTTCTCGACTTCGATTCTGACGATCGGCTCCATCCCAGGCGGACCCAACGTGACTATCACGTCGGTAACGCCAGGCTCGTCATCCAATCGGCGGACCAGCTCGGCTTGAAGCTCCCGATGGCGGGAGTAGAACGCGTTCCAATAAGCGTCGGTTTCCGCGCTCCGCGGCACCTCGTAGTCCATCAGGAGCCGGGCGGTCAGGAACTGGTCCGCCGCGAATCCCGGATCAGCGAACCCGTAAGCTACGGTCATGCGTCCGACCGAAACGGCGGCAGGCAGGACCGCGACGGCGAAGGCCACCTGCAAGACGATCATCGCGGTCCACATTCCGCCGAACCGCATCGCCGAGCCTCCTGCGACAGCGTGCTGAAGGCCGCTTTGCACTCGGCGGCCGGTAAACTGAAGCGCGGGCACGACGCCCACGACGACGGCGCCAAAGACGGCGAGTGCCGCCACGTAGACAACGGTGCCGGCAGACACGCCAAAGTCGATCCAGAATGGAATGAAATTATTGCTCAGCATCGACATGACCGAGCCCGCCTGCCTGAAGGCCAGCGCGGCGATCGCCAGACCCACGCCGGCGGCTACCGACGAGAGTACCAGCGCCTCGATGAAGAGCTGTGTAACGATGCGGCGGCGGCTTGCTCCCAACGCACTTCGCACCGTAATCTCACGTCGGCGCGTCGCCGTGCGGGCGTAAACCAAGACGGCAACGTTGACGCACACCACGACGAGGAGCAGCACGACGAGGAGATAGAGAAGCGGGAACTCCCACCCCTCCATGTCGTCGTACATTTGCATCGGATACGACATGATGCGGGGCGCGAGCCTGGCGTGGGTATCCGGGAAGTCGGTGGCGGCGCGGAGCCCGAGCGCCGCCAACTCGGCGCCGGCCTGCTCAATCGTTGCGCCCGCTGCCAGCCGGCCGAAGACGCGGATCCCCGGCCCGTCGCGACGCTCGTAGTCCAACGGGTCCAGTTGGAACGGGACCCAGAGGCTGTGGCTGATCGGAAACCCGAAGCCTGCGGGCATCACACCGACCACCGTATGGACTTCTCTTCCCAGGCGGATGTTCCGCCCCACGATCTCGGGATCGCCCGTGAAGCGATTCTGCCAAAGTTCGTAACCGATCACAATGACGGGCGGTCCTCCCCGTCGCTCGTCTTCCTCGACAAGGGTCCTCCCCATAAAGGCCGGCACCCGCGCGAGGTGAAACGCCGAGGCGGTGATCGCGGCGACGGTCACCGGCTTGCCGCTGGTGCCCTCGACGATCAGGTTGCGTTCGAGGTCCTGGTACGCGCCGAGGTCGTCCACCGACTCCAGCTCGTCCCGCCACGACACGAAGTCGTGCAGGATGCGCCGCTCCTGATTGTTCCAGTCGCGGTCCCAGTTCTCGATCGCGACAACCCGATCCCCTTCGTCCAGGGGAAGCGTCGCATAGATGGCGGCCGACGTGGCGAACAGGGCGGCACCGATCGCGACGGCCACCGCGATCCCCAGACCTCCGACCACGGTCAGCCCCGGGTACTTGATAAGCATCCGGAGGCCCAGCTTGAAATCCAACCACGACGCCCCGGCGCCCACAGTATTCTCTGAGCGTACGTGCCCGACGCTTCGGCGATGCGCGTGCTGTCGTTTGCGTGCGGTGACGCGGGCGCGCCGACCGCCGCGCCACAGACCGATAATTTCACGTCGCCAGAGGTTGAACACGGCACCACGTCCCGCCCGGCGCGCATCGCGGAGGTGACGCTCGAACGTCAGCCACATGTCGTCGCCGTGTTCTTGCCGAATGCGCTTCGGATAGGCGAGCAACAGAATGCGGAGAACGCGCTGAGACCTGCGCACTCCGTCAGCCACCGTGGGTCCGCTCGGTCAATGTCGACAGGTTCGCGTCGTTCAAGAGATCACGGTCGCGAGCCAATTCCACCAACTCCACGAGGCGACGCGCCTCGGCAGCCGCCACCTGCCGGCCGAACGGCGTGATCCTCCACGACCGACGTTGCACGCCGCCCTCAGCCGGCGCCGCGAGTCCACCGTCTCCGACCAATCCCTCGTCCTCCAGTCGCTGGAGGGCCAAATAGACCGTGCCCGTAGCGGGATTGATCGCCCCATTGGTGCGTTCCCTGACTTCCTTCATCAGGCCGTACCCGTGGTTTTCGCTGGCGGCGAGGGCCAGTAGGAGATGTAGGGAGAGGGGAGTGAGGGGCAGAAGCAGTTCCGGGTCTTTCATTTTGCCACCGTGGGAAGTCTCAAACATATTTATCACATTATATATATCGTTGTAAAGTGGTCCTGGATCGTAGAATCGTGACTCACGTCACTTGACACGCGACCCCACCCGTCCTACTGTATCAGAACAATAATACACTTGGACGCACCGTGTTCGACCGCATCGACCCCAGAAGTCCCACGCCGCTGTACGAGCAGATCGCAGGCCGCATCCGTGTGGCCGTGGCCGCAGGTGAGCTCACCGAGGGCCACCACCTCCCCTCCGTCCGGCAGCTCGCCGCCACCCTCCGGGTGAACCCGGCCACCGTGGTGCAGGCGTACCGGGAGCTGGAGCGGGAGGGCTTCGTGGAGCTCAAGCACGGGGCGGGAACGTTCGTGCGCGGAATCTCCGAGGAGCGCAAGAAGGGTGAACGTATTCGCGGCGCGGCGGAGTTGGTGCAGGAGATGCTGTCCGAGGCGGCGCGCTTGGGCGTCGACGGACAAGATCTCCGCACGGCGTTGGATCGCGAGCTAGGGAGTGTATCCCATGAGTGATGCCATCAAGACGTCCGGCCTGTGGTATCGGGCCGGCCCCGAGTTCGAGCTGCACGACGTGTCGATGTCGGTGCCCGCGGGATCGGTGTACGGCTTCCTCGGACCCAACGGCTCCGGGAAGACCACCACCATCCGGCTGCTGTTGGGTCTCCACCGCGTGGACAGGGGAGACATCTCCCTCCTCGACCGAGAGGTGCCCAAGGCCATGCCGGAGATCCTGCAACGCACCGGATACGTCCCCGAGCGTCCCCACCTCTACCCGTCCCTCACCGTGTCCGAGGCGGTGCGCTACCACGGCGCGTTTTACGAGAAGTGGGACGAGAGCTGGACCGACGAGTTGTTCGACCGGTTCTCTCTCCCACCCAACCAACGGGTGGGCAAGCTGTCGAAGGGCGAGACGGGGAAACTCTTGATGGCGCTGGCCCTCGCCCAGCGGCCCGAGCTGTTGGTGCTGGACGAGCCCACGGAAGGACTCGATCCCGTGGTGCGCCGGGACATCATGAGCGCGCTGCTGGACTACGTGTCGGAACAGGGCGCGACGGTATTGATCTCGAGCCACCTGGTCCACGAGCTGGAGCGGTTCTGCAACTGGGTGGGTCTCATGGATCAGGGACGGCTCATCTCGGAACTGCCCATGGAACAGTTCAAGAACGGCATCAAGCGACTGCGCATCATCGACCCGCCTAACCATTACGACGATTCACCGTTTGAGATTCTGCTGCGGGAACCCGTCAACGGCGGCGTGCCCGGAGAGATGATTTTGGTCCAAGGGTGGCACGCCGACATGGCGGAGTACTTCGGCGGGGTGGGCGCATCATTGCGGGAAGTGGTGGACTTGGATTTGGAGGACGGATTCGTGGAAATGCTCCGCGCGTTCCGCGTACAGGCAACGGAGGGCTAGAAGATGTTCAAAGTGATACTCGAGACGCAGTGGAAGTGGGTGCGGCTGCCCCTGCTGGTCGCCACAGTCGCCGCGTTCGCGATCCCGGTGCTGTCCGTGCAGGACGCCGGAAGGGTCGGGACCCGAGGCCTGGATCCGTACTTGTTACTGATCGACATGACGGGGTGGGGGGTTGCGTACCCGTTGCTGGCCGCGGGGATCGGTCTGCTCCTCGCCATGACGGCGTGGGGGCCGGATCATCGCCAGGGACACTCCTACGCCCTGTCGTTGCCGATTCCCCGGTGGCGCTTCGCCATGCTGCGCCTCGGTGCGGGTTCCGTCCTACTGGCCATGCCGATCATCGGGATCACGGCCGGCAGTTTCGCCGCCACGGCCGCGGCGGCGATTCCCGTGGGCCTCACGGCGTATCCTGCGGCCCTGGCGATTCGGTTCACGCTGGCCGCCGGGCTTGCCTACTCGGTGTTCTTCGCCATCTCCGCCGGGAGTACCCGCACCGCCGGGTACATCCTTGCCGGCATGAGCGCGCTCATCGTGGCCCACACCGTCTTTGGTCTCGTGCCCGGCGTCGACTTGATGGGCGCGATTCTGGAGCGGCTGTACGACTGGCCGGGGCCGTTGGCCATCTTCGGCGGCCGTTGGATGCTCATCGATGTCTAGGGAGGATGCCATGAACACGATACGTCTCGGTGTCGTGCTCGGGGCGCTGGGCCTTCCGGGCATCGCGGCACCACTGAACGCCCAGACCGTGGACGAATTACGCGCCCGTGTGGCCCGGACCGAGATGGAATTGGAGGTGGCGCGGGCCGCCGAGCAGCGCGCGGATAGGGCGCTCCTTGCAACAATCCCATTGGACACGATGGGAATCGGTCCCCTCTCCCTCGTCGTGCAGAATGACGAAGCAGGCGTCACGTCCCAGGCGGCGGAACGGGCGTGGCAGCTCCTGCAGGAGCACCTCGGGGACGACACGGATCTCCTGGAAGGACTCGAGGTCCGTGTGAGGTGGTCGGAGCGGCCAGCGGTGGAGATCATCTCGGATGCATGGTCCAGAGGCGTCGACCTGGGGGAGACGCCGGTGGAGAATCTCACCAACCACCTCATGGACGCCGTGTTCTATCTCATCGGCGAAACACATGCCGGTTCAGTCGCCGAAAGGTGGTTCGGTGGGTCCTTCCCACGGCCCACGGCGTCAGAGCCGCGGTGGCTCCGGGCCTATACCGAGATGGCCACTGCACCGTACCGGTCCACACGGGAATGTTTGCTGGGAGACCAGGACGAATGCCGCCGTGCCCTGGGGCTCATCCCCAGCGCCAACCCCGCCGCCGATTGGTACACTGATGCGGGACGCCGGGCCCTAGTGCAACGCCGGAGGCGCCCGTCCGAGCGACTCTACCCCCGACGTGCCGCACAACACGACCAATGCCTCGAGGGCAACGATGCGGCGTGTTCCGCCGCCCTCTCCGACTGGAACGTGGGGCCCCCATTGGGACCCATGACCCGCGAGACGCTCGTCCAACACGCGTTCCGAACGGGCGGCCCGGCGGCGTACAGCCGGCTGCGGACGACCACCGGAACCATCGAGGAGCGTCTCGCCGCCGCGGCCGGAGTGTCGGGCGACGTGCTGATACGATCGTGGCAGGACACGACACTGGACGCCGCCGGGCAACCCACGGCGGCCAACGTGCCCATCGTGTTGACGGCGCTCTCTTGGATTGGCGTGTTCACCTTGTTGGCGTTGAGGAGTACACGATGGAGATGAGATCTAGACACTGGATCGGCATCACGGTGGTGGCGTGCTCGTTCCTCGGGGTCGCTTCCCTGCCACCGGATCCGATACGTCCGCGCTACCGCCTGGGGCATCGCCCCACACCTGAGAGAGCGGCCGTCGTTCGCCTGGAAAGACAGTTGTTCATAGCCCAGTATCTTCTGAGAAACGCGGAGCGCCGGGACGTGGCGATGGCGGAGATCACCGCGGCCGGCTCGGACGGTGCACCTCCGTTCCTCGCATCCGACGAGCTGCCGGACGGCGTGCGGGAGATCCTGGAGGAGAAGGTCCGCGACGC
>JBDHHA010000063.1:0-22416 GCA_039589615.1 Gemmatimonadota bacterium | reverse complement strand
AAGGCCTTCCAGTCGACCGCCGACGGCTCGGCCCTCCGTCTGCTCTCTGACCTGGAGCCCGAGGTCATGCCCTCGCTGATGGCGGAGACGGTGATCTCCTCGGCGAAGTCGCTGCGCAAGGTGGCCTTCCGTGCGCTCGATCCTCAGGACCGGCAGCTGTTGACGATCCAGCAGCGCGCGGCAGCCAAGGCGGGTGTCGCGGAGGACCTCCTGCCGAAGGAGTTCTACGACGTCCTCGACCCACGAGACGCAGCGAAGCGGGCGCAGCAGGCCGCCCAGCAGAGCGCGGACAGCTTCCGCGCGGCCGGCGACGAGACCACGGCGCGGGTGCGGGAGGCCACGGCACGCAACGCGGCTGACGCCGAGGTCACGGCGCAGAACGTGGATCCCTCTACCTCCCCGGTCGAACTCGGGTTCATCCAGAACGCGAACGGTGGCCACACCCGTGAGCTTGCACGTGAAGCCCTGAGCGTGATTCGTCACGGCTACCGATGGCTGCTGCGTGACCGGTTCGAGCGCGTCAACGAACTCGACGCGGAGGTCGGCAACTACTTCAACCTGGCGCTGTCGTCCGGCGTCGAAGCGAAGATGCGCGTCCAGCTGATGGTCAAGAGCGTGACCAAGGACCTGACCGACGAGGAACTCGGACTGTTCGAGCGTTTCCTGCAGACGGAGAAGGCGAAGGTTGCGTTGCAGCGAGCCGGCGGCGATCGGGACAAGGTCAGCCCGTACCTGCTCGGGCTGATGCTCTCCCCAGTCGAGTTGGGGGCAGTCCGCAGCAGTGCCAAGATCCAGAACGCGCTCCGGCTGCACCGCGAGACCGTGCAGCCCGAGATCGAGCGCGTGCTCATCGGCATGGATCCCAACAACGCGGACCGGCTGATGCAGACCGAGAGCGGCGCGTTCATCTCCTCGCTCAAGTTCAACCCTGAGTTCCACGGCGAGGGCGTGCGGACGACGACGTCGTTTCCCGGAGCGGGGACTTCGTTACCAGGCAAGTTCAACCTGCCCTCCAATTCCCCCAGTATGCGGACATTCCGTGGCCAGGCCGAAAAGTATGTGACCGACTACGGGGAGGTCATGCGCTGGCGGTTCCAGCGTGAGCTTTCCCTGTACCGGCAGCGACAGCTGGTCAACGTGCTGGCCCAGAAGGGCCTGATCATCCCCAAGGTGAAGGGCGCAGCCCGACCGACCAAGGTGGTCAGCGGCAAGGCGGTACCGTGGGAACCGATCCAGGTCCGCAAGGCTCCGGAGTGGGTCGAGCGCGCCGACCTGGACGACCTGGACAGACCGCACCACGAACTCGGCGACAAGGTCCCGTTCTCCGAGTATTGGGCTCCCAAGCCGATCCGCGACGCCTGGGAGGACATGAGGCTCGGAGGCGCCAAGGCGCTCCGCTTCGGCGACAAGGGCAGCGGGTTCCGTCTGCTCGGCAGCGAGCGTCTGGCCAACGCCTGGTTCGGGTTTGCCGATCTGACCACGGCCGCGACCCTGGCCACCGTGGCCGAGGCCACCCGGCACAGCCTGCGCGTCCTGGGTCTCGCAGCCACGATCCCAGGGGGCAGGGGCTTCAGACAGGGGCTGACGCGGGCGGGACGGGTCCGTGCTGGTGTTGGGGCCGTGGCCGGGGGCATCGCAGGGGGTACCACACTGGGACCGTTGGGGGCCGTGGGCGGGGCCCTGATCGGGGCCGACGCCTTCGCCAGGCTGATGCTCCCCTGGGTGGGACCTCGCCTGATGAGGCTGCGCCAGATGGCGCACGCCTGGAATCTGCCTGAGGCCAAGCAGTTGGCGATCTGGGCCGGCAGGGCCGGGGGTCAGACAGACCGGATGTTCTCGGAGACCCACCTTGGAGAGATCACCCGCAAGCAGGGTGCGATCGGATTCGGTGTCGTCGGTGGTGCGATCGGTGGCAGTGTTGGCGGCCCCCCTGGAGCGGCGATCGGTGCGGTGGCCGGCGCGGCTGCCGGTCGCACCAAGTTCCTCCGGCGGAAGTTCCCCGAGCTTGTGCACCGTGGCCGCGAGTTCCTGTTCTCGGCACCGGATGCAGAGGCGAGGACGTTCCGGCAGATGTGGGACGACGGCGACCTGATCCGGAAGCGGGACATCAAGATCAAGGGCAAGAAGGTCGCGAGCATCCCGGTGCTCGGCAACTTCCGCTCGGGCCCGCTCGGCTTCCCCGTGCCTCGATCGCTCTGGGGCTTCGACGTCCGCGCTCGGCTGATCGGCACCAAGGTCTTCCTGGAGCACCTCAAGGTGACGGGTCGAGTGCCCGAGGACGTCGACGTCAAGCGCTTCGCCGACGAGCCGAGTCCGTTCGACGCGGAGCTTCGAGAGTTCCTCACCTCCTTCGGCCAGTACAGCAACCGGATCCAGACGCGCATGGTCGAGACGCTGCGGAAGTTGCGGCTCAACCCGTTCGCAGCCTCGCAGGGTGGCACTCGGCCGGCGGAGCTTGAGCGGATGTTCGGTGTCTCCCGCCTCCCGAAGGAAGGCATGTCGCCGCAGATGCGCGGCTGGTACATGCTGCAGACGATCTCGGGCGGCTGGCTGGGCTACATGACGGTGCTCGCTGTCGCCAACAAGGCACTCTCGGATCACTGGCCATGGCAGAACCAGGAAGGGCGCGAGCTTGACCTGGACGTTGGGGTCAAGGACTTCGACGCGGAGGGTAACAGGACCATTCCGGTCTACATCCAGGGCAACTTCCTCGATCCGGTGACCTCACGCGCGTCCCGCACGCTCGGCATCCGCACCATGCTGGACCTGCGCGCTGGGCGTACTGCCGGCGAGCGGGCGCTGTCGGTGCTGTCGCCGACGCTGACCAACGAATTCACGCAGCTGGTCTTCGGGGGCCCACCGATCCAGATCGCGCAGATCGCTGCCGAGGGCAAGCTCCGCACGTTCAAGACGCAGACCGGAGAGGACCTCCGGATCGCTCCGCCTGCGACCGGCGCGTCTGACGAACTGCGCAACAGGATGGTCGCCGCCTTCGCCTCGATGAACGCGAACATCGGCCAGTTCATGAGCGAGGAGATCGCGACCAAGAGGCACGCCCAGGATCCGAGGCTGGTCTGGGCCTTCGAGGTTCCGCACGTGATCTTCGGGCACGTCGGCAGACTGGGCAAGCCTCCCGTCATCGAGGCCGGCACGCTGTCGAGAATCGAGCGACGCAAGCGGTCCGACGTCGCCTGGTACAACGTGCAGCGCTACCAGTCGACAGCCGACCCGGCCAAGAAGCAGGAGATCTTCAAGGACTACATGCGCGGGTTCCGCTCGCCGCGTGAGCGCACTCTGGCTCGGCGTGACTTCTTCCGGCTGCTGCGATCGACCAAGAAGTCACCGCTCAAGAGAGCGATCGAGTCGAGTAGGATCCGACAGGAGAGGGCAGCCCAATGAGACGATTCGTCTATGCAATAGCGCTCCTGATTTTTTGCACTACTGCATGGGGTCAGCTGCGGAAGGTCGGCAACGCGGACAACACCCTGATCCAACACTACGTGGCCAGCAGCGACTGCACGGCGGTCGGGATCGGCACGCTCGATGCGGACGACGAGGGCGTGATCTGCAAGGACGGCAGCGCAACGACTTGGTGGTTCTGGGATGGCACGGAATGGGTTGGCGCTGGTGGTGTCGGCGGGATTCCACTGAACCATGCGACCCGGCACGTGACCGGTGGCGGGGATCCCATCGACCTGTACCCGTTCACCTGGACCCAGGACCACACCTACCAGCCGAGCACGGACGAGACCGCACTGACGCTCAAGCCGACGGCCACCTCGCCGACAGCTGACACGATCAGAGTGCTCGACGAGGACGACGCAGAGGGTCTCGCGGTCAACCCCTCCGGTCTCACCACGCTGGGCAACGCGAGCTACACCGCCCGGCTCAACGTGAAGGGCGAGGTCGGGTTCATACCGTCGGACGATCCAGACGCGACGGTCTGGCTTCGCGCGTCCGATCTCGTGATCTCGTGCAACGCGGCAGGCGGCAACCTGGCGGACATCGAGGAGACCTGGAACTCGGTTGTCGGGTCGTACACGGCGACCGGCAAATCTATAGATTCGACGAACTGCGGGGGCGAGCCCTGCCACGGCAACTGCGACAGCGACGTGGGCACGCACGAGCCGAGCCACGTCTGCGGTCACTGCTGCGAGTGGTCTTACTGCACGAACATCCTCGGTGGTTGTGACTGCGACAACTTCACGTCCAGCAAGGAGACCGGCTCCAGCGTGGTTTCCCACGTCGAGTCGGCACGCTGCGTCACCAACCTGATCGACGGCGAATACTTCGACCTGGACCCGGACTTCACGCTCTCCGCAGTTGATGACTCGTTCACGATCATCGCGCTCGTCAAGCCTCACTCGGCTGGATGGGGTTCCGAGACTCAAGGCTACCTCGTCTCGGACACGCCGACCGGGAGAACGGGCGGTCCGGGGGACACGATCGAGGTCGTCCGCGACAACATCAACCCGGCTCCCGCGAAGTGGCGTGCGGATAATGTCGGACTTCTGCAGTACACGACGGCGCTAGGTGGGACTGAATCCTCTGGCGGATGCGCCGACGATGCGCAAGGCGAGGGCCCGGACGCCTTCGGGGTCATGACGATTCAGATCGAGAAGACCTCGTCGAGTCAGCTTGCTGTAACGATCGCCCGGATGAACGGTGCTGACGTGCTATCGGGGTCGCCGGTAATGAACGGCGCCGGGATCAACTTCACGGTCGCCTACATCCTGGGCTACGGCACACGCACGATCGAGTTCATGCTGTTCCACGACGTCGGCACGACCATGCCACTGTCCGAGATCCAGAGCGTCGAGAACTACCTGTCGGACACCTACTCGCTGGGTCTCGGCATCGCCGACAACACGGGATCCATGGACCCGCTCGACGAAGACGTCACCCCGCCCGGCCTGATCGTCCAAGATGACGCTGGCGTCGAGAAGTTCCGTGCTGGCATGGTGGAGCAGGTGAAGCTCTGCTACGACCCCTCGAACTGCTGCACCTTCACGGTTGACTCGGGCGGAGACCTCACGCTCGGACCAGCTGGTTGCGACGTCGACTTCTCTGGCACGGTCACGGGCTCGCACCCGACCACCTCGCAAGGAGTCGATGACATCGTCACGGACGACACAGGCGAGGGCGGCGGGATGGTCTTCGCGAACGATGCCACGATGGAGAACCTGACAATCACCGAGGACACCGGAATCCCGCTGATCGTCACGAGCGACGAGAACAATCTTGTAGCTCGACTGGATAGCTCTAATCAGTCTCCCGCCGGCAATCTGCTTCGTCTGCGAAACACAAACAATGGCGCAGGAGCTGAGAATGGAGCGGCGATCGAATTCCACGGAGGCAACCTAGAGTCTGGAACCAAGGCTATGGGCTATCTGCAGGCCATGATGGATGGTCTCTGGACAGCCGATACCGCAACGCAAGACGGGAAGATTCGCTTCGGTGTCAGGCAGAACGGGTCGACGACCGTGTATCCGGCAGAGATCACGGATAGCGGTCTTGATATTACAGGTGTCTCGACGCTGACGAATTCGGTCGATAGTTCCGGGGCCGCCAACTTGGTTTTGCGTAATCTTGACACGACGGCATCCTCGCTCCACGGGCTAACGGCTGTTGCGAACTTCGCGAGGACTGGAGATGCGACAGCCCGATCCGCCGGGGCTCTACTGTGGCAGAAGCAAGAAGAGTGGACCGGTACGGTTTCGACGAATGACTCCAGGCTACTCTTCGGGGTGGTCCAGGATGGTGTGCTGACGTATCCGATGCAGATCCTGGGATCGACCGATGCGGTTGACATGGGCGGCGCGTCCTCCGTGGAGATCGTCAGCGGCACTGGACCAACCGTAGCTAACGCAGGCGAGGTCGCAGTCGACACGACCGACGATCAGTTCGTCTACTTCGGCGCGGCGAAGCGCGTCATCCCCTACGAGCACACGGTCTGCAAGGTGGTCGAGAACCTGAAGGCTGGCGACGATGGTATGCCACTCTACTCCCCGCAAGACAACATCACGCTGGTCGAAGCCTGGTGCATCTGCAACGACACCCCGGCGAACTGCACTGCGACCGAGGCCGACATCGACCTCCAAGCGGTGCAGGTCGGGACCACCGGCCCGCTGGTAATCGACGACCTGGACGGCACCGACGTTGTCGACTGCAACGACCTGGAGACGGCAGCCGAGGTCGAGGCGATCGGCACGGACAACACGGTTGACGCCAAGGACCTGATCAGGTTCGATGTCTCGAACTCCCCAGGGGACGAGAGCATGACGTACACGATCTGCATCACGTACACGGTGGACGCACAATGAAGCGCCTGGTCCCGCTGCTGTTCCTGCTTGCGTCGTCCGCCTATGGGATGGACTACCGCACGACGAACCACTCGTGGGGCAACATCAGCGCATCCGGGACGGTGTACTCCTCGGTCAGTGGAGCGTCCTCCTGGGCCACGCAGGAGGCAAGGGTCTTCTGCATCGCTCCCGAGAATCTCACTATCACCTCGGTGGACTTCTGGGCTGTCGCGCCAGGTGGCGCGGGCAAGAAGAGAGAGATCCAGGTTCGCGTGGACCAAGTGGACAAGCTCGGCTGCGACATCGAGGACACCGAGACGCACTGCAGCGCGACCGGAAGTATCCCCGTTACCGCTGAGCAGGTCATGTCGGTCAAGTTCGTTCCCACCAACACGCCGGCTGCCTCCGTTGCTCGCTGGTCCGTGGGGATCAGCACCGCCGGGGAGCACGCCTCGTTTATGTGCGGAACAACGAAGGGCGCGATGCTCACTGCGAGCGGTGGCCTGTACATCCTCAACGGCATAGACGACACGACGGGAACGGCAGCCTTCATCTCGGAGTTCTTGGTGTCGACCCCTGGGGTGGTCGACAACCTGTACGTCAGGCTCAGCGTTGCTCCAGGGGCCGGCAAGTCTCGCACGTTCGAGGTGAAGAAGAACGGCGCGGCGGACGGCACCGGAGTAAGCTGCCAGATCGCGGACACAGACAAGACCTGCAGCGACACGGCAAACAGCGGCTCGATACTCGCCGGCGAGGACATCGTACTCGCCGAGACCGTCAGCGGTGCGGTGGCCGGCACTCGTGGGAACTTCGCGATTCGTTACACGGCTGACCGAGCCGGCACGTTGATGATCGGCGACTCCATTCCAGACAACGTCGACCTCTCGAACAACAGGTACTGGTGGTGGTCGGGTCACCAAGGCACCTACGACTCGTCTGAGGATCATCAGTCCTGGCAGTCCAATCAGCCCATCATGGAATGCTACCGAGTTCACTTCGAGGCCAGCGGTCCGCCGGGCGGCTTCGGCGGTGCGTACGCCATGACGATCCGGGAGAACGGCGCGGACTCTGACCTGACCTGCACCATGAGCGACCCGGCTACAACCTGCAGCGACGACGGGCTGATCGTGGTCACGGACGGGGACAACAAGTTCACGAAAGAAGTCGACCCCATCGGGCCGGGGAACACGCCCACGATTCACGGCACGTTGACGTGCGAGGTGCCGTCAAGGAGACGATGGTGAAAACCCTACTTGCTCTGCTGGTGCTGCTGCTTTCCTGCTCTGCCGCCGCGCCCGACAGCGTGATCATCATGGGGCGGGATAGATCACTCGCATCCGACCTGGCGCAGGCGCAGCGGAGCGTTGCCGGCCTGGCGTCGCTGTCAATTACAACGATCGACCTGGCGACGGCCGGGATCCGCACGTCGATCGTCAACGCCCACGTCAAGGAAGAGACGAAGGCGGCGAGGATCAACAACATCGGCACCGATCCGACGAACGCCCAGGTGCTGAGCGCATTCGTCGCCCTGGCGGATGACGAGGCCCTGCAGTTCAGTACGACCACGGTGCTCTCGTGCGCGACGTTCCACGACTGCGTGGCCAACGCGACCCTGCTATGCGAGGACTTCCTTGACGGGTCGATCGCCGACACGACGCGCCCGACCGACAATGTCTGCCCGCTGATTTGCGAGAAGAACGGCGTGCTCGGTGCGGCACTGGTGACCTGCCCATGAGTGACCGCCGCCGTCTGTACATTGCCCTGCTCGTGCTCGTTGTCACGATCGTGGTTTTGTCGTGGTTGAATCAGTCCTAGTCCTCGACCGCCGACGCGCCCGCGAGTACGTTCGCGTCGACTCCCGCCTCGTCGAGATCGTCGATGATGCGCTGCGCGTCTGGCCAGTCCTGCGTTGCTATGCTGGCTCGATCTGGCGGTCCGAGGCAGAGAACAGCGGGGCCGGGGCGAAGAGCCTGATCCATGTCGTCGAGCCTCACACTGGTCTGCGCGCCGTCGATCTCGGCGGCAGGAACACGGGTCCGACCCTGGACAAGCAGTGGGGAGCTTGCGCCAGGGTAGCTTCAGCGATCAACCGCAAGTGGGTCTACGATCCTCGCCGGCCGGACATGGTCGTCGCCTATGCTGCGCGCCACGGCACCGGGCCGCACGTCCACTGCCAGGTCCATCCCCGCACGCGGAAACGGAGGAGGGCGTAATGCTTCCATGGCTTGAGGTGGGCTCGCTAGGCGCGGACGTTGTGATCGTCTTACTCTTCCTGCGATACTTGACGCGACGTGATTCGGCGATCACTGGCATCGCGGAGAGATGCCACAAGACCCAAGAGGCCGGGCACGAAGCGATCAGGCAGCTGACCGCCGCCGTGATGAAGTGCAACGGGCTAGGGAGGTCGAGATGATCGACGCAATGCCAACTGTTCCGTGGCCGGTCTTCGGCTGGTACATGCTGGGTGCTGCCCTGCGCGGGGTCTGGATGTGGCTGACCTGGCTGCAGCGTCCGCTGGCTGAGGCAGAGCCGTCGCTGCGGCAGATCGCTGCTCGCTCTGGCAAGGCGATCATCGGGTCGATCGTGATCGCGTTCGTCTGGACCGGCGGGCATATGCTGCCGCTGCTGTCCTGGCTCAACATCGAGGTGCCGTTCGAGGTCGCGGTTACCCCCTTGTCATCCCTCGCCGCCGGGTTCATCCTGGAAATGTTTCTGGTCGAGCGCGTGATCGGCCGGGTCGAGAAGAAGTAAATCGCCGCCGCACGCGAGGCAGGAGGATCGTGATGCCACTACCCGCATGGGTCGCAGTCGTAGTCGGCTTGATCAAGATGGTCAAGCCACGCATCAGGCGCAGGATCAAGCTCAAGGCAGAGCCGATCGTCGACGCGATCGTCGAACTGGAGGAGACCTACGGGGACGACCAGCTGTGGTCGACCATCCACGAGGCCCGGATGAACGGGACGGGGGCCACGCTGTCCGCGCAGCAGATCGCGCAGCTGGACGACTTCAAGCTGAAGGTGTTCAACGGCACCATCCGCGAGCCGCTGGGCAAGATCACGGAGCACGTCAAGGACGAGCGCACCCAGGCGATCCTGGAGGCGTTCTTCGACGAGGAGGACTGAATGCGAAGGGTCCTCGCGGTTCTTCTGCTCGTAACGCTCGCCTTGGTTGTGGTCGAGGCCCGCGTTACGAGTGCCCTGGTTTACTCCAGCGGCACGATCACGGCAACCGGCAACAGCGGATGGCTCCGGCTTCCGACGTTGTCGAGGCAGACGGGTATCGAGAAGGGTCACATGCGGATCGTTCCGGCGAATCTCGCTACCGACGAGACGTTGGACGTGACAGTCGACTTCGGCTACAGCAGCGCGGGCGTGGGGTCCGAGACGATCCTTACGTTCACGCAGATCACGTCGACGAACGTTGCCGAGACCAAGCAGATCTCGAACGCGGTGCCGTCCTGGTACAGGATCAACTGGACCATTGCCGGGACGACTCCTAGCATGGACTTCTCGATGTACGCCACAATGATTGCTGACGATTGATGCGCGCACCCTGGTTCAAGCAAGGGCCCGAGGAGGCAGCGACGACCAGGGTGCGCCAACTGTGCAAGCAGATCGACAGGGACGCCTGGTGGATCCGCTTGCTGAGGAGACGCAATGGGAAAGATGCGGGCCAAGGGCAGGGTTGCTTCCCGAGCCAAGGAGATGCGGGCCAAGCGCAAGGGCAGGCGCTCGGCCAAGTTCTCGAAGGTCGGCAAGGGGCGTAGGGGCCGACGCTTCGGCGGGCAGAAGGCGTGACACGCCGACCGCTCGACAGGCTCGACGATGCGATTGCAGAGTCGCGTGAGCTACCATCACCTCTCGGCGGCAAGGACCCGGAGATCGAGCGTCGTGACGCGGAGGACTACAAGCCAAAGGACTGGCGGGAGGAAACACCGCTCCCGCAGCGCGAAGGCGACGACATCTCGGTGTAGAGAAGGGGATAGGCAATGAGCAAGGGACCATCGTACGACTACGGCACGGTCAACAAGCCGGGGAAGATGAAGGACGTACCCGGCAACACCGACCGCAAGATCGCCCAGGAGAGCCAGTCGATGCCTCCGGGGATGACGAGCAAGGCGCAGGACCTGGGCACCAGCATGAAGCAGGTGCCAGGCAACCCGAACACGAAGTCGCGCGCCGGCAACTGAGTTGCCGCGCAGATTCCAGGTGGTGAAGCTCCCGGTGATCCGCCCGGTGAAGGCGCAGTCGGTGCGCAAGATCCAGGTGGTCGGGCCGAAGCGGGCGCAGACACCGACGAGGAAGGCATACCGTGGCAGACGACTTTCGTAAGCTGCCGGACATCATCGAGACGTCGCGCCGGATGGGCAAGGACGTGGGGCAGGCTCGTCTGGACCTCGTCGCTGCTCAGGGCAGAGCGCGCCCGTCGTCCATGCTCAGCGACAGGATCAAGGCGAAGATCTTCCCGCGAGCGGTCGACACGGACGTGGTCAGGTTCAGCGGGCAGGGATCTCGTTCAGCGCAGGCTGACGTCAGCGTGGCCGAGCAGGCTTTCCTGGACGCAGTGCTGGCCGCCAAGCGCAACGCTGGCGTGCCGTTGAGGTTCACGAGTGGGCAAGGCACGGTCCCGGCGGGTACCGGGCGGCAGCAAGGCACTCAGTCGCAAGGTGGCCAAGGTCAAACGCGAAGCCAAGGCCAAGGGCAAGCGACTGACCAACGAGCAGGCAGTCGGTAAGGCTGCCGGCACGCTCCGCCACCGCGCAAAAAAGAAGGCCGCCCGGAAGGCGGCCTCCTCTCGTCGCAAAGCTCGACGCTGATCTACTGCATGCTGCCCCGTCTAGGTTGTCGGCCTCGCTTCGGCATCACCGGCAGGCGCAGCACGTAGTTGTTGCAGAGCGCGAACCACTTGGTCCCGTCCCCGCACTCCCCCCAGCACGACTCCTCGCTGCCTGGCTTGAGCGCTTCGGTCTTCGACGTGTTCACTCCGTCGTGGTCCTTGCAGACGTCGGCCTGCTCAGCCGTCCTGTTGCAGTCTTCCTTCGTCGAGCACTTACCGCGCACGAAGACCGCTTCGCGGTAGTTGCAGATCAGTAGGTCTTCGAGACCTTGCGTCTCGCTCGGGAAGCACAAGCCGACGTTGGTCCCCATGTACCCGGTTCGCAGCACCACCTCTCCTGGGCGAAGGGGTGGGCCGGGCGGGTCCTCGCCGCCCTCGGGGCCTTTCGGCGCCACGATTTTTTGAGGGTCGCGCGCGAGGCCGGCACTCCCTGCGACGGCGCCGAGTGCCAGCGTGAACATGATCGCGACGACCAACCAGATTTTGCTCTCTTCCATGGCTGTCCTCCTACAGCTTGGACGTGACGCGCTCCGCAACACTGCGGGACGTCGCCTCGTCGAGTCGTGCGTAAGCTCTGCGGGTGGTCTGGACGCAGGAGTGGCCGAGGGTCTGGCCGACCTGCTCCAGGGTGGCGCCGTCGCGGATGGCCCAGGAGCCGAACGTGCGCCGCAGGTCGTGCAGCGTGATCGCCGGCACCTCCCGCTCCCGGCAGTAACGGCGGAGCCAGTAGCGCAGGGCCTGGTAGTCCTGGGCCTGGGTCTTGCCCCAGCGTCCGAATGCCCTGTCCCAGGCGACTCGTTCTTTCCACAGGCCAGCGAGCCACTTTGCCGTGCCCAGGGCCCCGTTCGTCAGTACCAGCACCTTAGCTGGGCCTTCCTTCGGCGAAGGCACCAGGATCCGCCCAGTCTCGAAGTCGACGTCCTGTAGCTTGGCCCCCAGGATCTCCCCGCTGCGGGCCCCTGTGGACAGCAGGAGCCGGCAGATACCCGAGACCCACTCGGGTACCCAGGACAGGAGCGCGCGCGCCTCGGCCTCGCTGAGGACGCGAGAGCGGGGATTCTCCTGCTTCTGCCCCCAGCGGGTGGGCAGGTTGGGGACCTCGGCGGTCCTGAGCAGTGTCCGGAGCAGCCCGATCTCCCGGTTGATCGTGGACGACTTGGCGCCCTCGATGCCTCGGTCGTTCCGGTAGCCGGCGATCGTCGAGTTCGAGAGCCGGGTCAGCCGGACGTGGCCGATGACCCGGACGAGGTTGGCGGCCAGGTGGCCGGTGGTCTTCTCGCTGGGGCGTCCCCGATAGGCCGCGAGGCCGCCCAGGACCACGCTCTGGATCGTTCTGTGCTTCGTCATGGTGGTCACCTCCACCTCCAATATACGGGCAGGAACCGCAGCCAGTCAAGGTCCGACTGTGATATGGTTGCACGGTGCAGTGAGGTCACCCCACAGGGAGAGCTACATGCAGAAATTCCGCTTCGATCACGGCAAATTCACCAAACTCGTCGACGGCTTCTCGAATGAACTGATCGCGGAGGTGGTCGGCGTCACGCGGTTCACGATCGGCCGCTGGAAGAAGGGCAGGGGCGAGCCGCTCGGCTCCCAGCTGATGGCCCTGATGCGCTGGCTCGTCGAGCAGCAACGAATGACCTCGGTAGCGCCGGAGAATTTCTACGTCAAGCAGAGGAGGAAGCGCCGTGCCTGACCACCAGTCCTCGACCGAAGAGTTCCGCAGAGAACGACTCAGCGGCATCGGGTCGTCCGATGCGGCAGCCATCTGCGGCATCGACCCGTTCAAGTCACCGCTGCAGGTGTTCCACCAGAAGCGCGAGGAACTTGGCGAGATGCCGAGGACGAAGCAGGACGAGGAGCGTCTCTACTTCGGCACCGCGCTGGAGGACCTGATCGCCGACGAGTACTCGCGTCGGACAGAGCGCAAGGTCAGGCGACAGCGCAAGGCGGCGCGGCACTCGAAGTATCCGTACCTGATCACGCACCTCGACCGGCGGGTGTACCCAGGTGCGCAGGACAACTTCGACGGCCCGCCTGGCGTACTAGAGATCAAGTCTCCGTCAGTCTGGATGCGCGAGGAGTGGGACGACGAGGCCGCTCCGCTGCACTACCAGATCCAGATGCAGCACCACCTGATGGTTACTAGCTTGGAATGGGGAGCGTTCGCCGTACTGATCGGCAAGGATCAGTTCCTGTCGTTCGACGTCGACCGCAACCAGGCGTTCATCGACAAGCTGATGGATGCGGAGCGCAGGTTCTGGGCAGACGTCCAGGAGAACAAGCCGCCCGAGCCTGGTGCGGGTGACGCTGCGACGCTCGGGCTTCTCTACCCGGAGGACACCGGACAGTCCATCGTGCTGGACGAGTCGTTCCTCGCACTCGATTTGGAGCGCCAAAATTTGATGGCCTCGCGCGCGGAAGCCAAGAAGCGCATCGACGAGATCGCCAACAAGATCAAGGCGCAGATGATGGACGCGCCGTTCGCTACGCTGCCCGACGGCAGCGGCATGTACAAGTGGACCAAGCGGGACGTCAAGGCCTACTCAGTCAAGGCCAAGGCCTACCGCGATTTCCGTCGCGTCAAAGCGACCAGGGGGAAGTGACTTGGGTAAGAGACAGAGCAAGAGGCGGAGCAACAAGCCTCCGCCGCCGAAACCAGACCCGCCTCCGCCCGAGGAGCCGCGCGAGGCCGTCGGCTTCGACAGCGCAGTCGCCGTGCGGCCGGACACCGGGGGCCTCGTCGGCGCAGCGGCACGCGAGCAGTCGCGCGTCCAGTCTGCGCTCGTGATCGCGCAGCGCTTTCCACGCAGCGAGGACAAGTGCCGGGCGAAGATCCTGCGCTCGTGCCAGCGGCCGACGTTCGCCGAGAAAGCTCGCTACGTCTACCCGAGGGGCGGGCAGAACATCGAGGGCCCGTCGGTGCAGCTGGCACGTGAGTGCGGGCGTATCTGGGGCAACCTGGACTACGGCTATGCCGTCGCGGACCGGACGCGCGAGCACACGACCGTCGAGGGCGTCTGCTGGGACCTGGAGACGAACTCGCGCAACACGGCCAGCGTCACGTTCAAGAACCTGATCCTCCGCAAGGGCAAGGGATGGATCGAGCCCGACGAGCGTGACTATAGAGAACTCACGGCGAAGAACGGCGCGATTGCCGTGCGCAACGCCATCCTGCAAGTGGTCCCGCCGGACATCGTCGAGGAGGCCATGCACACGGTCCGCAAGACGATCATCGACGCGGCCAAGGGTGAGACCAGGCAGGACGCGAAGTCCGCCGTGCGTCGCATGGTCGTGGCCTTCCGCGACCTGAAGGTGACGAAGGAAATGCTCGAAGCGAAGCTCGGGCATGCGATCGACGAGACGACGGCCGAGGAGATCGCCGACCTGCGTGGCGTCTACACCTCGATCGCCGACGGCCAGTACAAAGTCGACGAGGTGTTCCAGCCTGGCGCCGTCGGTCCGCAGGACGAGGGCACGGACAAGAAGCTCGACGACGTCCTGCCCGACAACGTCGACCCAGAGACAGGCGAGGAGACGTCATGACCGTGTTCCTGTTGACAGTCGACGAGAAGGACGCCGAGATCGTCGAGAATTTCCTTCGGGGCTTGCGCACGAGCGGCCTGACTCAAACGCCAGTCGAGATCTCGGAGTCCAAACCCATCCCCACCAGGCGCAGAGCAAGGAGGCCGAACAGTGCCGAGCCAGGACAGTCTGATCCCTCCGGGTAAGAAGGACGAGATCGTCCACAAGGCGGCGCTCGCGTTCGACAAGGCCGCGCGTGCTGCAGCGAAGGCGTCCGCCAAGAAAGGCGACGCACGCGCCACCCTGGTCGGCGCCATGGAGGAGCGCGACATCACGGTCTACCGACACGCCGACGTCACGGTGGAACTCGTCGACCGCATCGAGCCGAAGGTGAAGGTCGGCGTGCAGGCAGAGGCCGGTCAGCCAGACGAAAAGTTCTGACCGTGCTCTTCGAGGCTTCAGTCCGAGGGGAGGTCGAGCCGAAGCAGTCAGCCCGCTTCAGGCAGTTGCCCAACGGCAAGGCAATCGCGTATCAGCCGGCGAAGGTCGTGCGGTACACGAAGAGCCTGCGCGAGGCGTTTGCCAGGCAAGCGACTGACCAGCGCGTCGCACGGCTCGACCTTCCCATGTCCCTCGAACTCACTGTCTGGGTTCAACGTCCGATCAGCCGGGCCAGGAAGCACCTGTGGCCCGATCGCCGGCCCGACCTGGACAATCTGACCAAGCCCGTGGTCGACGCCCTGCAGGCGGCCTCCGTGGTCTCCGACGACTCCCGCATCTGCCGCTACGCGATCGAGAAGCGCTACGCGACCAACGGGGACGTGCCTGGGATCCGGGTGCGCCTGTTCGCGCTGGAGCGGCCGGCGGGAGAGAGCAGTCCGTTCCAAGCAGACGAGCCAGACCTGCCGTTCTGAGGGGAGCGCGTGCCCACCGAGGGTTTCATCGTCCTGCTGCGGGCGATCCGTGACAGCTGGGTCTGGAAGCTGCAGCCGGGCCAGCTGAAGGTCTGGCTGCAGCTACTGCTCGACGCGCGCTGGTCCCACGAGGAGGACAAGTTGCAGCTACCAGGGCAGACGATCGTGGTCCGTCGGGGTCAGGTCTGGACGACCGAGCGCACGCTCGCCCTGCGCGCTGGCGCGGGGCGTCAGGTGGTGCGGACCACGCTGCGCCTGCTCCTCCAGGACGGTGCAATTTCAACCCAGCAACTAACCCGGTACGGTACGCTGATAACGATCACCAACTACGAGACTTACCAGGACGTGCCCGATCGACCCAACCCACCTGCTCACCCAGTGCCAACCCACCCCCAACCCAACAAGAACCAAGGGAACCAAGGGAACCAGAAGACTCTACTGCGCGTTCCCAAGCGAACGCGCGGCGAGTGGTCTCCTGGTTTCAAGTCAGTCCGAGAGGTCTACCCCCAGCCTCGTGAGTTGAAGGAAGCGTGGCAGCTGTGGCAGAAGATGAAGCTCGAAAACAGGGCACCCTTGATCCGCAACTGGGTCGTGGCCTACGAGCAGGCCAGGCAGGCGTGGCTCAACGCCGGGCGGCCTCAGAACGAGCAGGCTTTCTACTCCCTGCCGTACCTGAAGCGGTTCCTGCGGCGGAAGCTCTGGGAGGAACCGATCCGTGCCCAGGCGAAAAAGCTCAAGCCCGAGAGGCGCAAGGCCGACGCGGCGCCGAACGTCCTCCTCGACGAAACCGAGGCACCGGAATGACATCGTATGCTACGGCTGCATTCAGCCGCTGGAAGCACGGGCCGGCGTGGCCTACGACCACGGGACCAGCGTCCTGCATACTTGCCGGGCGTACCTGGACGGGGTGCTGAGAGATGGCGGGTGGGTCGAGGAGACGCAAGCTGACGATCGAGGACCTGGGGGTCCGCAAGCCGGCGAAGGGGTTCGTGACGCGCGTCTGCAAGCAGTGCAAGGACAGGGGGGAGCACGTCGTGATGGAGAGCAACGAGAACACGGGCGACACGATCCCGGTCCTGAAGACGTGCACGAAATGCCGGCGCGGTCTAAACCTCGACGCCCGACGAAGGCGCCCTTCTGACGAGGACGAACCCGACCCGCAGGAGACCTTCCTGGAGCCCCTCGGCGGCGAGGACTGAGGTGGGAAAGCTCGCCCGGTTCCCGAGCACTCCGAGCAACCCGACCATCCTGCTGCACCAGTTGCTGGAGATCGTCGACGACATCGAGAGTCTCACCGTGGTGGTCCGCTGGAAGGCGGACCAGTCGGTCGACACCCACTGGTCGCAGCAAAAGATCTCGGAGTTGATGCTGGCGGCGAGGACGCTGCAGCTGGAGTCGGACGACCTGATCAGGGCGTCGAGGGAAGAGGAGTAGAGGGGCGGCCTGGCCAGGCAGACGCCATCTCGGAATTGAGACGCGCCAGGTGGTGGACTCTACGCCAGGGCCAGGCCGCTCCCCATTCTAGTCGGGCTGCTCGATCCAATCGCGTTCGTTCCGGCAGGCGGCGGAGATCAGATCTCCCCGGCAGCTGCGCAGGTACTCGCGTTGCACGCGCAGGACCCGCTTCTGCTTGATCTGGTCGGCACCCATCACGCGGAGCCGCGCCTCGATCCAGTCGCAGAGCGCGTCGACGCTCTCGACCAGGAAGCGGGAACGAAAGTCGGTCTTGGGTTGCTGGTCGCTCATGGTTCACCTGTCTTCCCGCGCTCCTCCTCGGTGACCTTCCGCCACTGCTCGGGGTTGGCCGCGAGCACCTCGCGCACTGCGAACCAGCCGGCGCGTCCGTGCTTCCTGATCAGCACGTAGCGCTGGCCGGTCTGGTGGTTCTCGATCATGTCGCCCGCTCTGAGGCGACGCCAGGCGGTCCTGTTCATGACGCCACGCCGTCGCGCGTCCAATCGACTAGCGCCCACTCGACGGGCCACTGGAAGCGGGAGGGGACGTCTCCCAGGTGCTGGCCGTTGATGTCGGCCAGGCCCTTCGCCGAGCAGTGCGGGCCGACGCAGAGCACGGTGCGCGCGCCCAGGTTGCTGCTGGACAGGTCGAGGCACTCGAACAGCACCACGGCGGTCGCGCGATTGAAGCGGATGGCGATCCGCACGTCGCGCGGGTTGTCCATCTTGGCCAGGATCTCGTCAAGCGTGCTGGCCGGCTTGTCGAGGATGTTGCCGATCGTCGGCTTCCGCACCAGGAGGCGGGGACGGTCGATGTCGGCCGGGAACTCGTAGGTCACCGGCTCGTCGGTCTCGACGACGGAGAAGCTCTCGGGGAGCAGCCAGCGCGAGAGTAGCTCGACGCCCGCGCGGTGCGCCTCGTCGTGGGTGGCGAAGACCTGCTGATTGAAGCAGGGGGCGTCGCCCTTCCGTTCGTGGATGCCTACCTTGAAAGCCATTCTGATCTCCTGCGAGGTCGGCGGCCTGAGCCTGCCGCCCCTGGGTTGGTGGGAGCAGGGTGCGCTCCAGGTTGACGCCGGACCCCTCCAAGGCCCGGCGCCAACGAAGCAACGCAGCCTACGCGGTCGCCCGCTTGGCCTCGTTCAGGATGCTGGTCCAGTCGCGCGGCTGCAGTTCGAGCACCTTGCCGCCCATCTCTTCCATCTCGCTGGCCCGGTCGTAGCTCTCGACCTTCTGCGAGACGGCCGTGATCGCGTTGGCGATCCCCCAGCGGGAGAGGTCGCCGTCACGGATCACCGCGTCGAGCACGCTCTCCTGCTGGCCGTCGGTCAGGCTGAGCCGCTTGCTCACGACCTCGACCACCTCGGGCACCGCAGACGCCACGTCGATCACGTCGGCCTTCGCGCCGCGCATCTGCTCGATGCGGGCGTCGAAGCGCTCGCGGGAGAACATGGCCTCCAGGGTGTCCTTGACCTTCGAGAAGAAGGCCGCGTCGTCGAGCCGGCGGGTCGAGTCCTTGTAGAACTCGGACGCGTCGAGCCCGTCGAGCCCAGCCGCCCGGCCCACGTGCGTCTGCTTCACGACGCTCTCGCGGACGCAGCCGTTGAGGCACCAGAGGTTGAAGTCGAGGTCCTTGACGCCGATCGCGCCGTGCCCGACCTCGCTGTTGTGGATCACGCCGCCGGCAATGATGTCGGCCGCGTCCATTCCCTGGAACTGGCCGCCGTTGATCGTGCCCGACTGGTAGCCGCGAGGCTTCAGGTCCGGGCAGTTGGCGCGCAGGTCGGTGTAGAGGAACTTGATGTACATCCGACGCTCGGTGACCTCGGACGACACGATCTGCACGCCGAGCCCCTGGAGCACCGGGAACACGGCCTGGAAGAACTCGTCGTTGTCGAGCGCCCGGTACTTCGCCGACAGGAACGCCCGCACCCTGGTGTCGAGCGTGCGCAGCATGCGCTTCTGAGGCTCGCGCTGCATCAGTGCCGTGACCGTGCTGGACAGGATGTCCGGGTGGTCGGCCCGCAGCCTGTCGTAGAACTTGCGGGGCACCTTGAACCGCTCGGCGATCTGGCCGTGGGCCACGTCGCCGATCGGCATCACGATCCGGTCACCGTTGCCCGGCCAGGCCAGGGCCACGTCGGTCTGCTTCTCGACGACTTCGCCGTCCTGGGACGGCTCGTCGGTCGCGATCATCTGGACCGCCCGAGTGTCTGCGACGAAGTCCTTTTTCGTCGCCTGCTGGCGCTGGATCTCCTGCGCCAGTTCCACGATCGACTTTCCGTGCTTCATAGAGCACCTCTCGCGCCCCGGTGCCCTGAGGCCGCCGGGGCTGGTCATTGGGGAGCAACGCGCTCCAGGGGGCCCTCAGACACGCCTGAGGGCCCAGAAGCAACGCGTTACCTGCGGGCCCTGCGACCCGCCCTGCGACCCTCGATCAGTCCCAGGTGGTACTCCTCGCGGCACGCACGGTGGCCCGCCTTGCGCGCCCTGCGCGCCTCGAAGACACCGATGGCCGCCCCGAGGACCAGGCCAGCCAGAAACGACAGGACGTAGAACATGACATTCACTCCACTTCCAGGCCGTCGTCGCTCATGCCCTGGACGACGTGCTGCACGTATCGGTGCTCGACGACCAGGGCGCCGCCGTAGAACGTGGCCGGCTGGGCCACGCATTCCGCGACCCACATGCGGGCGCGGTCCGTGCGTAGGTGGAACAGGTGCACCGTGCCGTGGCCCTCGACCGTGACGTCGACCGTGCCCTCGATCGCAGGGTCCTCGGTGCCGCCACAGGCGCAGGGCTCGGGCTTGGAGCACACAGGGCAGCGCTCAGGACCCCCGTCCTCCTCGTGGAAGGGAGCGAGGTCCTGAGCACCCATGGGGTCGTCGCGGTAGGTCATCCGAGCCCCCGCGCCAGGGCCACGAGGTCCGTGCCCTGCAGATCGGCGTTGATGCGGTCGACCTCCTCGACCTGGGTCGGCTGGGGTCGCACGTCCTCGACGGCCTCGCGGATGGCGCCGGCATGCCTGCGAGCCTGCTGGCGCTCCCTGGCCTCCGCGCGCCTGGCCGCGTTGAACTCCGCGCGCCTGGCCGCCCCACAGAAGGGGTTGCGGCCGTCGCCGTCGTGATGCCCGCAGCAGGGGAAGTCCTCGCACGGACCGCCGTGCGGGGCCTCCTGCACTTCCTGCTCGACCAGGCCGTCGTTCTCCGCCAGTTCCTGCGCCGTGGGCCAGTGGCGCGTGCCGTCGCGATCGTGGCAGCTGAGCCCGTAGACTCGACCACGACCGTACCAGCGCGCCCTGGTGCCCGCCGGCAGGAAGGCGCCGCAGTCGCGACAGGTACCGTCGTACCGGGTGGTGATCGTCTTGGCCATCACGCCCTCCCTACGCCGCACCGCGAGCCCGCCGGGTGAGGGTCCACCCAACGTGCACGGCCCGCAGGATCGGCATGGCGGCGAACTTGGCGCTGTTCTCCGCGTTGAGGGCGTCATGGATCTGCACCAGCATCGAAGCGGTGAACAGGTCGAGGTACGTGCCCCCGACCCGGCCCGCCGTGCTGGTCTCAACGACGCGCCGGGCGTCGCCGATCCAGGACTGAATTCGTCTCTTGGTGGCCATCTCCGTGTCCTCCTGCCGCCCCCGGCCGGAGCCTGGGAGCGGGGTATCAAGGGGAGCCTGAGCGCTCCAGGGAGCCCCCGAAGGGGCTCAGTAGCAGGGCTCAGACCAGCGGGGTCTCGGTGTCGAACATGTTGCCCAGGGCGTCGCGCAGGTCCTGGACCGACTCGGTGGGAACGGGCTGCGCGCGGCGACCGTCGACGATAGCCTCGGCCCAGCCCAGCAGCACCTTCGCCGCCTGGCAGGCCGTCGCGAGCCGCTCGGCAGCCTCGACGCTCAGCTGGACACAAGGCCCGTGACCGGGGTAGCTGTCCGCGTGCGCCTTCACGCCGGCATGCTGCGCCAGCTTCCTGATGGCCTGGTTCCGCCGGTCGCGCTGGCGCCGGACGTGCTCGCGACGCGCCAGGATCTCCGCGTGCTCGTGGCGCTCGACGATGTCGTAGACCTGGCCACGGCGCCGCTTGCTGGCCCAGTCCTCGTCGACCAGGGCCTGCATGCTCCGCTTGATGTCCGCCTGGGTCGTCCCCAGCCGGGCAGCCTGCGCCGCCAGGAAGCTCTTGCTGAGCGTGATCGCACCGTACGTGCTGCCCTGCAGGATGCGGTACAGGCAGCGCGCCGTGGGCGTGAAGCCGATGTACTGCTCGCTGGGCGTGCGCAGCGTCTCCAGGATCACCCGAGCACGCTCGGACCAGGGCTCGCCCTGGCACCAGTGCGGCGGGATCACCACGGCCCGATTGACGACGGGGGGAACGGCGAGCTTCGTGCTGTCGGCCATCACGCACCCCCACCCAGCGGACCAGCGCCCGCGCTCGGAATGACCTCGTCCAGGGCCTCACCGTCGACCGTGATCAAGGCGTAGGGCAGCACGTGCGCCTCCTCAGCCGGCCAGCGGCGAGGTGTCTCAGGCTCGGTGTCGGGAGTCTTCGGAGTCTCAGGCTTCGCGAAGGACAGGCGCAAACCACCCTGTCCCTCCGGCCAGTGGCTGGAATTACCGTTCGTCATGACCAATCTCCACCGGACCACCTGCGGGGGCCTGAGCCAAACCGGGGGTCCAGAGTCAAGATACGTGCACCAGTGCACGGAGTCAAGCGGGAAGTGGACTGAACCTGTCCAGAACGATGGTACGATCAGACCATGACCAGGAAGGACAGACTAACCCTCCCAGCCAACACCAGACGGGGAATCTCAAGCCGGAGTAGCCCCCCCTCCCCCGCTACATCAAGCTATATCCTACCACGAGGTATCAGGGTGGTCGACGTGATCAGATCAGACCTCGTCAACGCACCGCCAGACGGACTCCCCGCACTCACCGCCAAACAATCCGCCTACGTCAAACGACGACTCACCTGCCCCCTCGAATCGTTCGAAGAAACCTTCCGGCAAATCGGCGCACCAGCGAGAGATGGATCGCTCCGCCGATCGTCGAAGGTTGTCGCCTACTTCGAAGCCGCTGCAGCCTTCCACGATCCAAGCGACCAGAGCCCGGCTGATCTTCGACGCGACGCGATCCGCGCGCTGGCCCACGTGGTGAGGCACGGCGACGGTCGAGAGGTGCCGATGGCGGCCAAGGTCCTGCAGGAGTACCTGCCTCGTGGCCAGGGTGCGGCGGAGGAGAGGATCGCCGACCTGTCGACCGAGGACGTGGTGGCCAGGCTGGAAGAGGTGCTGTCCGCCCTGGGTGACCGGGGGCTGCAGCTGTTGAGGATGGCAAGACTCAGTGAACGCAGGACATACGGTCGAGGTGCTGTTCCTCAGGAAGGAAGTGCACCCCC
>JBDHHA010000062.1:0-43419 GCA_039589615.1 Gemmatimonadota bacterium | reverse complement strand
CGGCGCGGGAGCGGAGGGAGTCAGCGACCGCCACAGCAGTCGCACCCGCAGCGGTGATGGTGTTGGGGGTGAGGGCCTTCCGACGAGACGGTCACCACCTTGGACGGGTTTCTTCTTCCGACGATCTGGCTCAGGAACAGAGGGCTCAACACCGCGAACAGCAGCGAAAGTGTGGTGAGGATCCTGGCAGCGATGCGCGACATAATGGAGCTTCCGGCCAAAATCAGTCGAACTACTCGGTCGGATACCAGTATATCGGAAACCGGTATATTTCGCAAGGGGCGAAGGTGGCGTCTCCGACGGCCTTGCATCCCGTGCCTCCTGGCGCCAATCTGCGCCTACGGCAAACACCATCGACCACCACACTCCAGGGGACACAAGATGGCAGCCTACATCATCGTCAACGTGACTATCAACGATCCCAGCCGGTACGACGAATACAAGCAGCTCGCGGCCCCCACCGTGGAGGCCTACGGGGGACGCTACATCGTGCGCGGTGGCGAGACCGCAGCCCTCGAAGGGGAGTGGCAGCCGGGACGGGTCGTGGTGCTGGAATTCCCCGACAGCGATCGGGCCAAGGAGTGGTGGAACTCCCCGGAGTACGCTCCGGCCAAAGAGATCCGCCAGGCCATAGCGACGACGGACATGATCGTCGTCGACGGCGTGTGACACGAACCCTCCTGCACCGGCTCTTCGGGTTCGGCAAGATCCCAAGGGACGTACTGCCGACGTTGGAGGCAGAAGGCATCGTCCTGCTCGACGAGGGCATCCGCGGTTCGGTCACCTTCAAGAACTTCCGGGCTCCCGGCAAGCGGTACTACCGGAGACGTAACTGGTTCACCGGCTCCCTGGCGCTCACAGGCAAACGCTTCGCAGCATTCATCCACAGCAAGCCGATCATCAATGTGCCCCTCGCGGACGCTCGGATCAAAGAGCTGCACTGCTCCCTGCGGGACGACGACACTCTCTCCGTGGCGTTTGATGCCGCTGCCTTTCATGAGGGTTGGTCCGGCTCCATCGAGTGCCGGTTCTCCACCGCCCAGGCTCGGGAGTTCCTGGATAGACTAAACCGGATCAAGACCTGACAACCGAGGAGGCCCAATGCACAAGTTGGCTATGACGGCGATGGTTGCCTCTGTGGCCGTGCCGGTCACGAGTTGCGGCAGGGCCGCGCAAAGTGCGGATTTGCGAGGAGTCGAGCTGGCCGATCTTACGTGGGTGGAAGCCGAGGCGGTCCTCACTCAGGATGCCGTTGTCGTCATTGCCCTGGGCGCCGCATCAAAGGAACACGGCCCCCACCTTCGCCTGGACAACGACTTCCAGATGGCGGAGTACCTGAAGCGGCGCGTCCTCGAAGCCGCCGACGTCGTGGTGGCCCCGACGATCACCTATCACTTCTATCCCTCCTTCCTCGAATACCCGGGTTCCACCCACCTCGAGTTCGACACCGCACGCGACGTGGTGGTGGACATCGTCTCCAGCCTGGCAGGCTACGGCCCCAAGCGGTTCTACGTGCTGAACACCGGCGTATCGACGGTGCGCCCCCTCGAGGAATCGGTTGCGGCACTGGAGCAACGTGGCATCGTGTTGCGCTACACCAACATTCTCGACGTAGCCGGCGAAGCAGAGGAGAGCGTCAGAGAGCAGGAAGCCGGCACGCACGCAGACGAGATCGAGACCTCCATGATGCTCTACCTCGCGCCGGACCGCGTCGACATGAGCAAGGCAAGAAAGGAAATCTCTCCTCGGGAGGGTCGTGGCGGCCTGACGCGCGTCCGGGGCCGCCCCGGTATCTACTCGGAAACGGGGATTTGGGGTGACGCCACCCTCGCCACCGTCGAGAAGGGACGCATCGTCGTAGAAGCGACGGTGGCAGGCATCCTGCGTGACATCGAGGAACTGCAACGGACGCCGATCCCCCAGGAGTAGACGATGAAATTGTCGATCATCGCGCTTGCCGCGTGGGGGGGCCTGGCGTGCAATTCAGAGGCGCGGCGCCCCGGCGACGGCAACCCGGCGTCACGCATTCTGGCAGCCGCTGCCGGGGCGTTACGCGAACCGGGAGCCCTCACGCTCGACAACCTCATGGCCCACGCCGTGGTGACCGGACCCTCGGGACAGTTCGAGACCACGGTGTGGTCGGCCCGGGACGGAAGGGCCCGGATGGAGCAGACCACGGGATTCACGGCCGGCGTGGATAGCGAAACCGGGTGGCAGTGGAACGCCGTTGCGCGATCCGTGTCACCGCTGGACGCGGACACCCGGCAATACCTCCGAGGGCACGAGCTCCACGCCAACGTGCTCTTCCCCGGTTCACGGCTGGTCGATCCGGTGTTTGAAGGGCGGGCAGTGTGGGATGGTGATTCGGCGCTCGTGGTGCGGTTTCGCGATGAGGCGGGGGCCACGGTGTTCGCGGCGTTTGCCGTCAGCGACACGCTCCCTCTGGGGCTTCAGGTCACAAGTACAGAGCCGGACGTGTTCGTTCGGTTTGACGAATGGCAATGGCTCCGGGGCGTCCGGGTATTCACCGTGGCCGAGTTTCGCCAGGGCTCCGAGGTCTTTCGGTACGAGTACACGGATATTGCCCTCAACGACGTTGACGACTCCCTATTCCAATCGCCGCAGTGAACCGCGTCACTCGAGTCGTCTGAGGAGCCAACTCTCCGGATCCACCTCCACCTCATCCCCGGCAGCGACCTCGATCCTCCCTTCACCCCCAGTCATTGGCACGCGCTGCACAACGCCGTTCACCAACACGTCCACTGGTAGCGGGAAAGACAATCCCCCAGGGACTTCCCAACGAAGCCGCATTTCATTTCCCGCGCGCGTCACCAAGAGATGGGGCAGCTCCGGCTGCCGGACGTACACCTCGAAGAACCAGCCCAGCTCCTCTCCGGAAGTCGCCTCCGCGATGTCGATGAAGTCTTCCGTGGTGGCGAGCCATGTCTGGCGACCGTCGGTGACGCCTTCCATGGCCGGGTCCGGGTAGGCCAAGCGCCGCAACGCCATTCGGAACGCATCCTCCCCGATCAGGTAGCGTAGCGTGTGGAGGATCCACGCCCCCTTGAAGTAGATGTCCAGGTTCATCGCCCCGCGGGCGCTCTGGGTCTCACGGCTCGCCACCGGCTGCGCGTTCGAGATCTGCGGCCGCATGTAGTCCATGTACCTGCGGTAGGCATCCATGCCCTGTCGGGATTCCAAGTAGAGCGGCTGCATGTACGACGCGAAGCCCTCATGGAGCCAGAGGTCCTTCCAGTCCGCGGCGGTGACGAGGTTGCCGTACCACTCGTGGGCCAACTCGTGCTGGTGCAACGCATCAAATCCGAAGTCCACGCCCTGGGTCATGGCACCGTTGTCGAAGTCGGCGCCGTAGGCGATGATCGTCTGGTGCTCCATGCCCAAATACGGGGTCTCGGCAACGCCGTACTTGTCCGCGCGGAAGGGATAGGGTCCGGCGACCTCTTCGAAGAAGCGCAGGTGGTCCAAGATCTCGGGCACAAATTCCCTGCCCCGCTCCATGCTCTGGGGAATCACCCAGAAGGTGACGGGAATCGTCTCCCCCGTCACACTCATGTACAGCTTCTCGATGGTGCGATACGGCGCGATGTTCAGCGCCACGCCGTAGTTGTTGATCGGGGTTGACACGAACCAGTGATAGGTGCGGACGTCTCCCTCTTCCTCCGTCACGTCCCTGAGCCTCCCGTTGGAGGCGACAACCAGCGGCGCGGGCACGGTGATGTGCAGCGCCAGCGAATCGGGCTCGTCAGAGGAGTGATCCTTCACGGGCCACCAGACGTCGGCCCCCGACATCTCCACGCTGGTCGTAATCCAGGGCTCGCCGGTGGGTGTGCGGCCCCAATTCATCCGTTCGGCCTTGCCGCCGTATGCCACCACCACCTTGGCAATCACGCCGGGGACGATGCCCGACGGCAGGTCGATCCAGATCTCGCCCGCTTGTCGTGCGAAGGAGAGCGACCGCGCGTCTCCTTGTCTCGTCACCTGGTCCACCGAATACACCTCGAACTCAGGGGCGAGGTCCAGCACGATCTGTTCCGTCGGCGTGACGATTCGCGCCGTCATGGTGAGGGATCCCCGGATCGTACTGTCCGACGGATGCACCTCGAGGGCCAAGTCGTAGAAGAGGACGTCGAACGCCGCCTGCTCGGGGATCAGCGGGCCGCCGGAGTCATAGGGGTTCTTCTGTGCCGAGAGCGCACTCGCTCCGCCAAGGAGGAGGGCGGTGACCGCGGGAACGACGCTTGATAGTCTCATGATATGGGGCTCCTGGGTATCGCTCACTGCCGGGCTGATCCGCAATCTGGATTCTCGGTCCCCCGACGGCAATGTTTCATCTACTACAAGGCATTCATGGGAGTGCTCACGGGGCGGATGAAGGAAATCGCAGCGGCGGGAACATTTGCGGCGTAAAAGTGATGAGTACACTCTGTTGCATGGGACTCAGCCTCGACCGCACCTCCGGTGAAGCACCCTAAAGGAACCATCATGTCACGAATCCTCCTCGTCCCTTTGCTCTTCTTCATTCCCCCATTCACCCCAGCCGCCCTCGCCCAGGTCTCCGCACCCGAGGTCGAGCGGCAAGAATTGTTCGTCTTCCTCGACTGCAACGGACGTCACTGCGACTTTGATCACTTCCGCCGAGAGATCGGTTGGATCAACTGGGTGAGGGACCGGGAGGATGCGGATTTGCACCTCCTCGTCACCTCCCAGCGAACGGGTGGCGGAGGACAGCACTATACGCTCGACTTTCTGGGCAGCAGATCCTTCGAGGGAACGCGTAAATCGCGCTCGTACATTTCGGATCCTGACGATACCGACGCAGAAGTCCGCGAAGGCCTCACGCAGGTCATGGCGCTGGGACTCGTGCAGTTTGCGGAAACGACTCCGCTTGCACCCAACCTCCGCATCGTGTACGAGTCCCCCGAAGCAGAGGTGCTGCCGGGTCTCGAGCAAGATGATCCGTGGAACCTCTGGGTATTCCGGTTGGGCGCCGAAGGCTCCCTCGACGGCGAGTCACAGGAAAGAGGCTACTCGATCGAAGGAAACGCCAACGCGGATCGCGTCGCGGAAGACGTGAAGATCAACATCGGACTGTCGGCCGAGTACGACCACGAGGAATTCGACGAGCTCGACGAAGGCGAGACCTTCGTCAACACCTCGGAGGATTACAGTGCCGGCGCCCTCGTGGTCTGGAGCCTGAGCGACCGCTGGTCTCTGGGCGGCACTACCGAGGCGAACAGGTCCACCTTTTACAATCTCGACCTGGGTGTGTCCATCGGGCCGGCCGTGGAGTACAACATCTTTCCCTACAGCGAGTCGACTCGGCGATCTCTCACCTTCCGTTACTCCGTTGAGATTGCCGCTTTCAACTACGAGTTGGAAACCGTCGAGGGCAAAACAGAGGAAGTACTGCCACGGCACACCCTCCTCGTTGCTGCCGCCGTGCAGCAACCGTGGGGGGAGATCTTCGGTGCTGTGGAGGGGATTCAATACCTCCACGACCTATCCACGCACCGAATCAACACCGACCTCAACGTCGAGTACCGGCTGTTCCGCGGCTTCAGCCTGGACGTCTCCGCTGAATTCTCCCGCATCAAGGACCAGTTCTTCCTCCCGGCGGAGGACTTGACACCGGAGGAGATCCTGGTAAGGCGGCGCCAGCGGGAAACCAATTACCAGTTTGACTTGAATCTTGGGTTCAGCTATCGCTTTGGCTCGAAGTTCGCGAATATCGTGAATCCGCGGATGAGCGAAAGAGACCACCATTGAAGCCTGGCGTCATGGCCAATTTCTATCGTGACCACACGGAGATCTACGAACGCATCTTTCCGTTCCGGGAAGAGGTACACCAATTCCTCAACGGCTATCTCCCGGCCGGCGGCCACCGTGTGCTGGACGTTGGATGCGGGCCTGGCCACTACGCCGGCCGGTTCGCCCAGGATGGCCTCGATGCCGTGGGAATCGACTTGGACCCCGAGATGGTGCGCGTCGCAGCGGAACGTCATCCGAACGCAACCTTTCACGTGATGGACATGAAAGCCGTGGGCACGCTGGCCGGCTCGTTTCACCTGGCGTTCTGTCTCGGCAACGCGGCAGCACACCTGGACCGCAACGCCTTTGGTGACGTGGTGGACGGCATCGCATCCGTCCTCGAGCCGGGAGGAGGATGGATCGTCCAAACGGTGAATTGGGATTACCTCCTGAACACAGGACGCTACGACTTCCCCGTCAAACGGCTGGATGACGGCGGACTGGAGTTTCACCGCGCGTATCATGACGTTTCCGAACACGAGGTGCGCTTCGCCACCAAGCTGGTGGCAAACGGCGCGACGGTGTACGAGGGCGACTCCGTGCTGCACCCGGTTCGCGCGCAGACCTACGTCGAATTGCACGAAGCCCGGGGCTTTCGGCTCGAGGGTCTCTTCGCCGACTACCGCAGCACGCCATTCGACCCCGACGTGCAATCGGGAGCCGTGCTGGTGTTCCACCGGTGAGAATCCCCTGGAAGTTGCGGCGACTTGCACGCATGGTGGCGCTGGGATTGGGCGGCGTGATGTTTGTTCTCCTCGTGTGGGTCGCGCTGGAGGCGTCGCGCTGGCCCGATGTGGCGAGTTTGGCCAACACACGTCCCCAGACCACGGCGTTCGTCGACCGCTATCGCGCCGCCCGTGACCGCGACCCAACCCTTCCTCCCCTGCGTTGGAACTGGACGAGCACCATATCACCGTTTCTGGCGCGCGCCGCCGTGTGCGCGGAAGACCTGGAGTTTTTTGGCCACGCAGGATTCTCCACCCACGAAATCGGGGTCGCTATCCGTGAGACCATCGCCGAGGGCGCCGCCCTCCGGGGCGCGTCCACCATTACCCAACAGCTTGCCAAGAACTTGTGGCTCTCGCCTTCCCGAAGCCCCATTCGAAAAGTCAAAGAAGCCATTCTCACCACGCAGCTGGAACGACATCTCACCAAGGAGCGGATTCTTCACATCTACCTGAACGTGGTGGAGTTCGGGACGGGGATCTACGGCGCGGAGGCTGCCGCACGGCACTATTTCGATAGGAGTGCCGCCGAACTCACACCGAGGCAGGCATCGCAGCTCGCGGCTTCCCTGCCCCGGCCCTCGAGCTGGCACCCCAACTCTACCGCGTCGGCCTACTGGGCTCACGTGGATCGTGTCTGGGACCGGATGCACATCGCCGAGTTTCTCGACCGGTACATTCCCGGCTCGGCGCTGGTAGCACGATGAAGGGCTGCTCACGGATCGAACCCGCACGGGGCCGTCGTGTATGACGGAGAGTCCGTTGCTTTTCACGGAGGCCCCTCATGCAACGATGGCTCCTCGCTTCGTCCGTCGCCCTCATCGCCGCATGCGCCGGCAACCCCGCACCCACCACGATTCCCCCGTCCGGTCCGATTCGCCAGGATCGACTGGATGTGCCGGGCTCGCTGGATGTCCTATGGGTCGGCCAGGAGGTTGCGGGGAAAGAGCGCGGCGGTTGGCGCTCATTCTTCAACGTCTACGGCCAACATCGCACCACCGGACAGCGGTACCTCCTGGTATACGAGCGCACAAAGGAAGGATCCAAGCTCGTCAACATCGTCACTATCACTGACGGTCTCGACGAGCGCCTGCTGACCCAGACGGATACATTGTCGACCTAGCCCCCGGAGGCTCAGGCACGATGACGAGACTCATCCTTCCACTGGTGGTTGGGTTGGCATGCACCGCATGTGGAGACCCCAAAGCACAACCACCTACCGTTGCACCCCTCACCGTCCGCGAGCTGTGGTCCGCCAAGGGCACGGAAGATTCCGGCTACTTCGGGACAATCTCCGGGGCGGCGGTTGTGGACGGCGACCGCATATGGGTGTCCGACCCTCAGGGACCTGCCGTTCTGGAGTACAGCCTGGAAGGGGCTCCCATTCGCACCATCGCGCGGGAGGGTGACGGGCCGGGTGAGGTGCGCTCCCCGACGTTCATGACCACGACACCCTCAGGCCGGGTGGCCGTCTACGACCTTAGGCGCGCCAGCGTGGAGATGTACGAGCCAAACGGGGAGTTCCTGCAACGGATCAAGCCCGACGCCGCTTTTGTAAGTCCCAAAGGGATGGCAGCCGCCGACGACCGGGTCTACATGGCCGCAGCCGGGTTCGGATCCGACGCGGCGCTCCACGAGTTTGACGCGAAGGGCACGTTCCAGCGACGGTGGTATCCAATGCCCACTCCGTCTCCACCCGTCGATCGCATGGCAAGGCAGAACGCCGAGCATGTGGCCAGTGGCCCCATAGACCTGGCCGCCGATGGAGCGCTGATCTTCTCCCAATCGGCGCCCCACAAGATCATGCGGTTCCCCCCGGGCGATACCGTGGGAACCGTCCTCGCCGCAGATCCCGACGTCCTCCAGTCGGTGGTGGACAGCTTCGCCATCGACACGGTGCGGAACGGGAGACCGGTCACGATGCTGCGGTGGTTCTTTCCACAGAGTCGCGGGGTGTTCGAGCTGTCCGACGGAAAGATCTTGAACATTATCACGCTGCAAGATCTGAGGTCGTCGATCTGGCAACTCTACGCGCCCGACGGATTGTTGACGGCGGTGGGCACGATCCCCGAGCCCTATTGGCCGTGGGACATCACCGACGACGATGACGTCATCGTGACCTACCGCGATCCGGACACCGACGAGGTGATCTTAGCGCGGCTGCGGTGGACGGTGGGCGGTGAGTAAGCTGGCACTTTTCGCCGTCGCGGCGCTCGCCGTCGCGTGCCAATCCAGCGACCGCACCGAGGGCCTCCTGGCCGTCCGCGACAGCGCGGGCGTCCGCATCATGGAGATCCTCGGCACGACGTGGAGCGAAGGCGAGGAATGGACTCTCTCCGAAGTGCCGCTGATGGAGATCGGCGTGGAGGAAGGCGATTCCGTCTACGAGATGTACGAGGTGAGCGGGGCCCGCCGCCTTTCCGACGGCCGCATCGTCGTAGCCAACGGCGGGACCGGGGAATTGCGCTTCTACGACGGGAACGGACGGTTCAGCAAATCCATCGGGCGGGTGGGCAAGGGCCCAGGGGAGTTTGAATACCTGATCTGGCTGGAGGTCCTCCCCGGCGACACGCTGCTCGCCTTCGATGACATGCGTCGCATCACGGCGTTTACCGTGGATGGCGACGTGGGGTGGACCCTCAACTTCATCGCGGTGGAAGGCGTGTGGTTTGAAGGTCTGTCCCGTCCGGGTGACGTTCGATTGCGTGACGGCACGATGCTCATGGTGTGGGCCACCGGCGACCTCTGGCCGCGCATTCGCGCCGGCTCGCTCCGGCCGGGGCAAACAGCACGGGAAACGGCGACGGTCCTGCACTACGATGCCGATGGCGCGTTCCTCGACACCGTCGCGGTGTTGCCCGGCATCGAGAGCGCTATCATGGAGCGGAATGGAAGACCGGCAACGATGTTCCCCCCCATGGGACGGGCCGTAGCGTACGCCCTCGGCGACGACCGCATTTTCGTTGGAACCCAGGAGACGTTCGAGATCCGGGAGTACCTGACCGACGGCACTCTGGTCGGGTTGATTCGGCGTCCGGGCGTGGACCTCGTTATCACCGACGCGGATACGGATCGGTTCTTGGCGGCGATGACACGAGGCGTGGACGACCCGAGCAGGCGGCGCGACATCGAGGAGCGGGTCGCGGACATTCCCTTGCCCCCCAGCCGTCCCGCCTACGGCCGCCTCGTCCTCGACGCCACCGGCCGCCTCTGGATCTCCGAAGCGATCATCCCTACGGTAATGCCAACCCGGTGGAGCGTTTTCGATCCCGACGTGGGGTTGCTGGGCGAGGTCGTGGTTCCCGAGCGCTTCGACGTGTACGAAATCGGCGAGGACTACGTTCTGGGTCGCTGGAAGGACGACCTGGACATCGAATACGTGCGCATGTACGGACTCCACCGATAGACTTGCCGGCAGGATTAGATTGCTACAACAGCAATGAAGCCCCACGGCAGGCCTAGGTCTTGACGCCCGTCAGGACCCACGCCCCGCAGCGCCGGCGGGCGACGACCTAGGAGGAATCGTGTCCATACGACCAGTCAAGCAGATCACCCAGGCACAGCCCACCCTGGAGGGGGCCGGCGTACACTTGCGTCGCGCTTTCGGGTTCGGCAACAGCGACGACTTCGATCCGTTTCTGTTGCTCGACGATTTCCGCAACGAGAACCCCGACGACTACCTCGCCGGCTTCCCGTGGCATCCCCATCGGGGCATCGAGACCATCACCTACGTTCTGGCGGGAACCGTCGACCACGGCGACAGTCTGGGGAACAGCGGCACGTTGGGCGCCGGCGATGTGCAGTGGATGACCGCCGGCAGCGGCATCCTCCACCAGGAGATGCCCCAAGGCAATCCCCGGGGCCAGATGCACGGGTTCCAGCTGTGGGCCAATCTCCCGTCATCCCTCAAGATGACGACGCCGCGCTACCAGGACATCTCTTCGGCGGACATTCCCGAGGTAACCGACGACGACGGCACCCACGTGCGGGTGATCTGCGGCGACTTCTGGGGCAAGACTGGTCCCGTGGACGGCATCGCGGCGGATCCCCGGTACCTCGACGTGTATGTGCCGCCGGGGAAACGGAAGAGCCTCCCCGTCGAGACGGACCGCCAGGGCTTCGCCTACGTGTTCGACGGCAACGGCACGTTCCGCGACGCCTCCGAGCCCACCGCCGTCAAGTTGGAGCAAACGGGATCCGCGGACGACGCCGTCGTGTACGAAACGGGGAACCGTTCGCTCGTGCTGTTCGATCGGGGCGAGGAAGTGACGGTACAGACGGGGGACGAGGGTATCCGGTTCCTGCTGGTCTCGGGCAGGCCCATCGAGGAGCCCGTGGCATGGCGCGGGCCGATCGTCATGAATACGCAAGAGGAACTGCGGCACGCCTGGACGGAACTCCAGGACGGCACGTTCATCAAACACGGTTGAGGCAACCACCCACATGCTTCTCGTAGCGCTCCTGCTCCCCGCGGCCCTCGCCACACAGGCTCCTCTGTCAGTCCAGCGCGAGCTGATCATCCCCACGCTCGGACTAAGCGTGGGAAACGCGGTCATCGAGTTGCGGGACGGCGGGTTTGCCGTGGTGGGCTACGCCGACGCCGGTCACGCCACCGGCACCGATGTGCTGCTGATTCGCCTCGATACCAACGGTGATACGCTGTGGACCCGGACGTATGGTGGCGACGGCGAGGATTGGGGATGGGACGTGGTGGAAACGCCCGACGGCGGATTCTACATCGTGGGATACACCAACCCATCACCCAACGGCCTCGACGATGTGTTGGTGATGCGCCTCGATGGGGCGGGCAACGTCCTGTGGGAACGGACCTTCGACGAGGGTGGGCGTGACCTGGCATGGTCGGCTGCCCTCGCCCCGTCCGGCGGCGTCGTCATCGCCGCCCAGTCAGAGCAAGGGGACCGAGCCGAGCGTGACGCCTACGTGCTCCACGTCGGCCCCACCGGCGACGTCGTGTGGCGGCAGATCGTCCACGCCCCGGGGGACCAACGGGTCTTCTCGATAGCGCGCACCGAGGACGGAGCCTACGTGGTCACCGGCACCACGGCCATAGACCGGGAAGCCACTCGCGACGCGTACGTGGTCCGCGTGGATGCGGCGGGGCATGTGGCGTGGACGCGGTCGTTCGGGGACGCACCGGACGACGTGGGCCACGGTGTCATCGCGCTCGGGGGGGGAGACGTGCTGGTCTCGGGGTACGGAGGCACCCAAAGCGACGGCGGCAGCGACGTGTACCTGCTGCGCCTCGACCCGGAAGGAAACCTCCGCTGGTGGCGCCACGCCGGCGGC
Source organism: Gemmatimonadota bacterium (assembly GCA_039589615.1). Classification (GTDB taxonomy): domain Bacteria; phylum Gemmatimonadota; class Gemmatimonadetes; order Gemmatimonadales; family GWC2-71-9; genus B3T1B10. The sequence continues at coordinate 31,558 of JBDHHA010000062.1, read as the reverse complement.
CCCAACGACGACCGGGCCATGATGAGCGCGCCGGCCCGTAACGGTGGATACGTGACCGTGGGATATTCCGTGTCGGACGGGGTGGGCGACGTCATCGTCATGGAGAGTGGCCGCGACGGCAACGTGCAGACGAGCACTGTGCTCGAGCGCCCGGGGTACGACCGCGGCGTGATGATTTTCGCGCTCGCGGACGGACGCTACATCGTGACCGGGATGTTCGGCGCCACGCAGTCATCACCCGGCAAATTCGGCATTCTGTGGGTCGGCCGGGGTTCGCGCTGACCGCGTCGCTACCGCCACACCTCCCCGAACACCCTGAGCAAGTTCTCCCCCAGGATCTTGTGCACGTCTTGCTCCGAGTATCCCCGGGCTGACAGTCGCTCGGCGACGTTCACGATCTCCGCATAGTCACTGTACCCGTCCACGTTGCGCTCCGGCGAGCGGATGTCGTCCGTAACGTGCTCGTTGTACTGGGCCGTGAACGCGGGATAGTCGGGGGCGCCCCAGGGATCGTGCTCGTGCGCGGGATAGGTGCCGATGGACATGTCGGTGCTGATTCCGATGTTGTCCGTGCCCCCGGTGAGTTGCGCCACGTAGTCGACCTGCTCGATGAACTCGTCCAGCGTGGGCCGGTGGGTGGTGCCCGGCTTCATCACGAGGGGCCCCCACGACACGAGACTGACGACCCCGCCCCGTGACGTACACGCCCGGATCTGCTCGTCATCGATGTTCCGGGGACTGGGGGCCAAAGCGCTGGCGTTGGAGTGGCTGTACACGCACGGGTGCTCGCTGTGGTCCATGATCTCCAGGGTGGACCGCTTGCCCGTGTGGCTCAGGTCCAGCACGATGCCCACCCGGTTGCACTCCTCCACCGCGCGCAGCCCGAGGCGCGAGAGGCCCCCCTGGGTCCGGTCCAGACATCCGTCGCACAGTTGGTTCGTGGCGTTGTACGCCAAGAGCATCATGCGGAGGCCCGCGTTCCGGAACGCCTCGATGCGGTGCAGCTCGTACCCCACCCAGTCGCCGTCCTGCGCCGCCAGCAGGAGCCCCGCCTTCCCTTCCCGCTTGGCCCGGCGGATGTCCTCCACGGTCTCCACGACCTCGAGGCCCTCGTGCTCCCTGGCAATGCCGTGCCAGTACATCAATCCCTTCAGAGCCGTTCCCGCGTCTGCGTGGGGGTTCCAGGCGGTAACGCCGTAGGTGGTAACGCCGTGGCGGTGGGCCAGATGGAAGTCGGCGTCGGGCCACATCTGCATGCAGGGGTCTATATAGATGAAGGGGTGGTCCCGCTCGAGGATCGAGTGGACCGACTTTCCCGACGGACATTGGTCCTGGGCCTGAGCGTTGCTGGCCAGCGCCGGCATGCCTACGCCGGCGATCGCGGCGCCCTTCAGGAAATCTCTGCGGCTGGTGGTCATGAATAGCCCCTGTGGAGGTTCTGCCGAATATAGTCTTCTTGCCGCTGCGTGGCCTCGGGACATACCTTGCCATTCCAGATGAGTGATGCCCCCGAGACCCACGGCCGCCTGATCCGGTGGGCCCGTTCCTACGACGTGTTGAATCGCGTGCTCTTCCTCGGTCGAGAGCGGGCGTTCAGACAGAAGGTGGTCGATCTTGCAGGGGTCAGTCCCGGCGACACCGTCCTCGACGTGGGGTGCGGTACCGGAACCCTCACCATGGTGGCCAAGGAGCGCGCCGGCCCCAACGGCGAGGTCCACGGCATCGATGCGGCATCGGAGATGATCCGGGAGGCACAGCGGAAAGCTGACCGCGACGGTTTGGACGTCCGTTTTCAGACCGCGCTCATCGAAGACCTACCGTTTCCGGACGAGTCCGTCGACGTCGTCCTCAGTAGCCTGATGCTGCATCATCTCCCACCGGACCTCAAACGTCGCGGCGTGGCCGAAATCGCCCGAGTGCTGAGACCGGGTGGTCGATTGTTCGCGGTGGATTTTGATCCGCCGTGGCTGGGAAACCTGCGGATCGTGGAGGAGACCATGGAAGCCCACGGGTTCTTGAGCATCCGCAGGGGCAAGGTGTTGCGTTGGTTGATCCACTACCTGACGGGAACGGTCGAGGACGAGGCTGCGTGAGGATGTTTCGCGGCCAGCGTCAGGCGAGCCGGCGGGAGGGTCAGTCTTCGGTCTTCGACCGGACCGAGCGGCGGTAGATGTAGACGCCGACGACGATAGCCACGACGCTCAGCAGCACGATAACGGCGATCAGCACGACTTTGAGGAGCACAGCGAGCGCGGTTCCGAGGACGGCGATAAGCCACAGCGAGACCGGCGCTAAGAGAATCTTCAGAATCTCGAGTAAAACGACGCCCACGACGCCCACGACGCCCGTGACCGCGACGGCCTTGAATGCCCGCATTCTGTCCTCCCCTGGATTCTGACCGGCACCCAATCTGCGATGCCGGGTCGTGTTCTACAAGCTACTACGAGAGTAGAACGGCGCTCGTTTCAACCTCATCCCGGGCCGCGTGGGGCTGGCGGCCCTTGTCAGAACGGGCGTGGTGGCTGGTCATTGGCACCCGTGAAGGTCAGACCGAAATCAGCTCACGGTTTGCCACAGCCCTGCTCGCCAAATCGCTCATCCTCCACCCCCCCTCCCCACCTTCGCCTTCAACTCCTCGACGAAGTTCTGCACCAGGATGAGCTCGCCTTCTTCCCGCGCTCCGCCCTCCACGACCAGCAAGCGTTGGCCGTCTGGCGCAACCGCATAGGCTTCCCCGAAAAAGTCGCTGACAAGGTGTGTCGAAATGGCCTGTGTCGCGACGACAGAGAAGTCTGTTTCGGTGTCGACCTCCGCCGCGTACACCGTTAGCGAATCCAACGATTCGCCGAATACGGCATAGAAGAGTTCCGTTCCGTCCGACGACCACTCGGGCTCGCGGGACATCCCCTCCGACACGATCCAACGAGCGTCCCCGGTGTTGGGGAAGGGAGCCACGTACAGGCCGCCTTCGGATGCATACGCCAGCCAACGGCCGTCCGGTGAGAGCGCCGGGCCCACATCGACGAACCTGGAGGTGACCAGCGCAACCGGTGTCGCGTTCGCCCCGGGCTGGACACCCCAGATGTCCGAACTCGTGGGGCCCTCGAGGCCGGTCGTGTAGATTAGCCACTCCTTATCGGGAGACCAATGTGCCTCGAAGATGCTCTCTTCGGCATCGAGGACCAACTCTGCCTCTCCGCTACCGTCGGCGCGCGTCGCGAACACGTCGTTGTGTCCGGTGACCGAGGCGCCCCGGTCGGAGAGAAACAGCACCGTCCGTCCATCCGGGGACCATGACGGTGACGAGTTGCGACCCTCGCCGAAGGTCAGTCTCGTGGACGGGCCGCCGTCGAGGCGCACGACGAAGATGTCCCTGCCGCGGGCCACGGCCAACCGACCGCCGTCGGGCGAGATGGATGGGTCGACGGCGCCGAGCCATTCGGACATCACCTCCCTCGTCATGTTGCGGCGGTCGATCCAGACCGGAACGGCCGGAGCATCCGCACCGGTCCGGTAGATGAGCGCGCCCGAAGCGGAAAGCTCGTAAAACGGAATGCTGAGGAATGGGCTGACGAACACGCCTTCGCCCACCGGGACCGTCGGCCCGGTCACCTCTAACCCGTCGGCTTCAAAAGGGGCCGCCATGAGTGTGCCGTCCAACGTCGCGAACAGCAGGTGTCCGCTAGAAGCATAGGCCGCCTTGTTGCCAGGAGTGAGTCGCTTCCGCTCGCGACTCTCGAGATCCAACGCCCAAATCTCGGCGTCCGAGCCGCCTGCGGTGTACCACACCGTGAACAGCAGGGCTCGGCCGGACGGGAGCAGGTGGATGGATCCCTGCGCCAGCTCACCGGCCGCCATCTCCGTGACTACTTCTTCCGGTCCGCCCGCTGCCGGGACCCGGCCGATCGGTCCTCCGACGCCGCCCGCTGTACTCGTGGTGAAATACACCATGCCGTCCGCTCCCCAGTCGCTTGATCCCCACTGGAATTCCACTAGCGTGCGCGCCGGGCCGCCGTCGACCGATGTGACCAGGAGCGGTCCGGGTAATTCGTTCGAGTACGCGATCTCTCGCCCGTCGGGAGACACCGCGCCGATGCTGGTTGCTCCCTCGGTCCCCGGGACCGGTGTTGGCTCGAGATCTTCCCAGCGTCTACGCCAGATCTGCGGCCGGCCGTCCGAGCCGGGGGCCACAAACACATGGAACGACCCGTCGGGTGACAGAGGACCTAAGTCTCCCCCTGAGCTCTGATAGCCGAGGTGAAAGCGAGCCACGGGCCGTGGCGCCTCCGGCTCGCCTGAAAAGATCGACCAGCCAAAAGCGATGGCGAAGACGGCGGCGAGGGCTGCGAAGACCGCAGTCAGCCGATTCCACCCGCTTCGTGCATATCCAACCGACGGAGTCCCATGTGTAGTGAGCAACGCAAACGCCGGATTCGTCAACGCCTCAGCAAATTCCTTCGCCGTCCCAAATCGATCCGCAGCCAGCTTCTCCAACGCCTTTGCCGTCGCGGCCGCCACGTTGCTTGGCACCGACTTCCGCAATTCGGTCACCGGCCGCACCTGGTCCGTCACGATCTTCATGACGATCTGCTGCGCCGACGAGCCCGTGTGTGGTGGATCGCCGGTCAGCATCTCGTACAGCACGGCGCCCAACGAGTAGATATCCGAGCGGTTGCTGAGGTCCTTGTCGGCCGTCGCCTGCTCGGGACTCATGTAGTGCGGCGTGCCGAGGGACATGCCGGTCTCGGTCATCCGCCCGCCTGCCGCGGCACTCACCGCCAAAGCAATGCCAAAGTCCGCCACCATCGGGCGGCCGTCGTGCAGCAGGATGTTTTCGGGTTTGATATCGCGATGGATGACGTTGTTGCGATGCGCGTAGTCGAGGGCGTCGGCAACCTCGGTGGCGATCTTCACCGCCTCGTCGATGCCGAGTTGGGTTTCGCGGTTGAGCTTGTCCCGCAGCGTCTCGCCGTCGATGAACGGCATCACATAATAAAGAAAGGCTTCGGCCTCTCCCGAATCGAACAGCGGAAGAATATGGGGGTGCTGGAGATTCGCGGTGGTCGTGATTTCCTGAATGAAACGTTCGTGGCCGAGCACCGCGGCAAGCTCGGGCTTCAAGACCTTGAGTGCGACCTTGCGCTTGTGTTTGAGATCTTCGGCGAGATACACCGTCGCCATCCCGCCGGCACCAAGCTCGTCTTCGATGGCGTAGCGGTCGGCGAGGGCGGTCTTGAGACGGTCGAGCGAATCGTTCACGAGGGTAGTCGCAGGGCCATGAGCATGTTCGCCGCCTGAATGACAATATGCTGCTTGCCGTCGTGCATGTACGTCATGATTCCGTACCGAGGATTTCCGGGCAGCTCGACCCGGCCCAACCGCTCCCCCGTCGCCTTGTCCACCGCATAGAGATAGGGAGTTCCGTCACCCCCGTTACCCGTGTGCATCAACAGGCTCGCCGTGACGACCTGCGCCGCTTGCCGCCCCGTTCCCGTGTTGGGGAGGTCCACGCCCCGGAGCATGGGGTTGTTCTTGATCGCATCGGGCGTATCGCCCACCGGGATCCACCAGAGGTGCTCCCCGGTGTTCATGTCGATGGCCGTGATCTTGCTGTAGGGCGGCTTCCAGATGGGCAGGCCCCGCACCCGGGGCGCACCCAACGAGCTGCCCACGGCGAAATCACTGATCGTCACCCCGGTGGGCATCGGCTCCCGGGCATCCCGCTCGGCGCCGGGAATCATGACCCGGGACGAGCATCCCTTCTGTGAGGTCACGTAGAGAATCCCCGTGCTCGGGTCCACCGCCGGCGTGCCGTCGATGTTGGCGCCACCAACGTCTCCGGGGCACCAGAGGGATGCTCGCTTGCCGAGATCGTTGTCCCGATGCAGCGGCGGATTGAACAGCGGTCCGGTCTGGAAAGGTTCGAGCGCCGCAATCGCCAACCGTCGCAGCTCGGGTGTGTAGTCCATGAGATCGTCTTCGGACAATCCCTGCATGTCGAATGGAGCCGGACGCGTGGGGAACGGCTGCGTCTCCGACAGGTGTTCACCCGGCATGTATGCCGCCGGAACAGGCCGTTCCTCGATTGGCCAGATCGGCTCACCGGTCTCCCGGTTGAAGGCGTACGCAAAGGCCTGTTTCGTCACCTGCACCACCGCGGGGATGTCCTCCCCGTCCACCGTGACGTCCATCAAAACCGGCACCTGCGGTGTGTCGTAGTTCCAGATGTCATGGTGAACGAGCTGGTAGTGCCACACCCGCTCGCCGGTTTCCACGTCCAGGGCGATGAGGCTGGTGCTGAAGAGATTGTCGCCGGGCCGGAAGCCGCCCCAGAAATCCTGCGTGGCGCCGTTGGTGGGGATGTAGACGATACCCCGCTCCGGGTCCGCCGAGAGGGGCGCCCAGGACGAGATGTCTCCCGTCCACTCCCACGCGTCGTTTTCCCAGGTCTCGTGTCCGACCTCCCCCGGCCCCGGCAGCACGTCGAATTTCCACTTGAACGTACCGGTGCGAGCGTCAAAACCCAGGATATCTCCCGGGATCATCTCCTGCCGTGACTGGTTGTACCCCTGCTCGGCAGAGTTCCCCACGACGATCACGCCGTTCACGACGATGGCCGGCGACGAGCTGGTGATGTAGCCCTTCTCCAGGGGGACGCCGTTGTACGGGTCGTACTCGTGGCCCAGGTGCGCCAGGAGATCCACCGTGCCGGTCTCGGGAAAGCCCTCGATGGGAACGGATCCTCCGAAGCCCTCCAGCGGTTGGCCCGTCTCGGCGTCCAGCGCGTGAAGAAAGAACGCCGGCGTGATCACGTACACCACATCGCGACCGTCCACGTTGGCGTAGGCGACGCCCTTGCCGTGGTTCTTCCGCATGGAGTACTCCCACCGGAACGTCTCCGGCTCGACCCACGACCAGAGGGTTTCCCCGGTGCCCGCGTCGGTGGCTACCACGTGCCGCTTCTCGCCGGCCACGCTGATGAGCTTGCCGTTGACGTAGACCGGCGTCGCACGCGCGTTGACGTTGGGGAACGCGGACCCGTCCCACACCCATGCCACCTCGAGCTGCTCGAAGTTCGTCGCGTTGATCTGGTCCAGGGGTGAGTAGCGCCGGCCGTATAGGTCACCGGTGATGACCGGCCAATCGCCCTCCGTGACGACCCCACCCGAGCAGCCCGTGATTGCAAACACAAGAACGGTCGCAAGCCAGGCTCCGGATGAGTTTCGTGTGTGGTGCGCGTCTGCTCTCATGTCAACCTCTCAACGTGTGGCGCGGCGTGTCGTTGATGGCGATTAAGGGGTCCTTCATGGGGGCCAAAGCTACCCCGCAGCCGGGCGGAGGGCTAGATGAACGGGGGGCTGGAACACCACGGATAGATGCCGCGGTTAATTGTCTCCCGCTGTCCCTCTCAACCTCCGTACCAGGGCCGGCAGATTCTGGATCACCATGATCCGCGAGGAGGGATTGAAGCGGACCATCACGAAGGTGTTCCCGTCCGGAGACACGTCGTAGTTGCTGTGCGGCGTGGCCGTGGCGATGTCGGCCACCGAGAAGAGGGCGCGTCGCGATGTAACGGCGAGGGCCGGTTCCGTCCGAATGTCGGCCACCATGAGCTCCGAGCCCCTTCCGGCACCGCTGCGGTAGAAGAGCTCTCGGCCGTCGGGACCCCAGACGGGCTCGATGCCACCGGCAAGAGAAACTTGTACTTGATCGCCATCGCCGCTGAGCGGGCGGAGGTACACCTGATCCTGCCCCGACTGGTTGGAGACGAACGCGAGCCAGCGATCATCACCGGAGACGGCGGGCATTAGTTCTTCAAACCGGGTCGCCACCAACGGTTCAAGGGGTCCGGCGCCGCCGTTGCGCACTATACCGATGTCTCCCCGGGAGTTGGGCTCCAGCGCATTGGCCGCCGTCACCAATGCCGTCCCGTCGCCGAGCCAGAGGCCGGTGTAGGCCAGCTGGGGCGAAACGAGCAGCGACTCCGCCGGCTCGGCGATCCCCGGACGGGTACGAAGGAGGCCGATGGTGCCGCCAGGCACCGACGTGTAGGTCAGCGACCGCCCATCGGGCATCCACGTGGCATCGTGACCATCCCGGTCGAACGTCGCGCGGCTCAGCAATCCGACACCCACCTCGAGGACCCAAACGTCTCGCCCATCGGGGGAATTGAAGTCCGTCGCGATGCGACGGCCGTCAGGGGAAAACATCGGGGCGTGGAAGTTGCGCTCCTCGTCCGTAGCGGGACGGCGGCGCCCATCGCGGTCCACCAAGACCAGCGATCGCGGTTCCTCGGGCATGTACGCGACCATGCCGTTCGTAGCCACCGCGAACTGGGCAACCCCTGTGCCGGTCAGCGAGACACCGCTCGCGATGCGCACCGGCTCCCCCTCCAGGCGCCGCGCCCGGGGATCGAACGGCACCGCCTCCAGCATGCCGTCCGTCAGCGCGTACACCAGGTGGCCGGCTGTATACCGTATCTGAACGATGGCCACATCGATCAACATCGTCGCCTCTCCCGTACGGAGATCCAGCAGGAGAGCGGCGCCGGAGGCTGTCCCCTGCGGTACCTGGAGGACCAGCGCGGTGCGGTCATCGGGCAAGATCTGCTGGAGCGTCAAGTCAGCGTCCTCGGCGCCGAAGGGGCGCGTCACCATATCCCCCTCGCCGAGCCGAGCGATGCCGCGATCGATGTCGGTAGTGGCACTGAACCATATCGCCCCGCTCTTCTCCCATACGGCCCAGGAGGTCGCCGCGATCTCACGAGGCAGCGGCTTCGAGTTCCCTCCGGCGATCGAGTAGCGATACATCTCCGTGGTGCCGACAACACCGATGAACTCGCGGCCGTCGGGTGATACCACATAACCGGACAAGAACGGAACAACCCCCGGAAGCACCGACGATTCCAGTTCGTCGAGCCGACGGCGCATCGTGCGGTTCTCGCCGTCGGGCGCGATGGCGGTGTAGATCAGCGTGCTGCCGTCGGGGGTCAAGGCGAGTTGGCGTTGCAGTGATGTGCTGGCTCCACCAAGATTGGGTAGCGGTACCGCCAACCGCGAGGGCGGCTGTTCGAGTATAGGTGCTTGCGGACGCAGCCAACCCCAAAGGGCCAACCCCGCCGCAACGACGAATCCGATCGGCCAGAGTATCCGCGTGCGAGCGACCGGCGCCGGCGCGCGGGATCGATGGGATCGGGTTGTCGCCTGCCCAGGAGCACCTTCCACCGCCGATGCAAACTCGGCTGCACTCGCGAACCGGTCTGCCGGCAACTTCTCCAGAGCGGTGAGTACCGCATCTTCGACGTGGAGGGGGACCGTTTTGCGGAGCGTTCCGACCGGCGCCGGCCCTTCGGTCATCACCTTGGCCACGATCGCCTGGGCCGTGGGGCCCGTGAACGGCGGCTCGCCGACCAACATTTCGTGGAGCACGCATCCCAGCGCATAGACGTCGGTCCGAGCGTCCAGGTCCCGTTCCCCCATGGCCTGTTCCGGCGACATGTAGTGCGGCGTGCCGAGACTCATGCCGGTTTCCGTCATCCGGGTCCCGCCGGCCGTCGAGGCAGCCAGCGCGATCCCGAAGTCCGCGACGAGGGCCCGCCCGTCGTGGAGGAGGATGTTCTCGGGCTTGATGTCCCGGTGGATGATGCCCTTGCGATGTGCGTAATCCAGCGCTCCCGCCACTTCGGTCGCAATTCGCGCCGCGTCGCCCACGGGTAGCTGCTTCTCCCGGCTCAGTCGATCCCGCAACGACTCGCCCTCGACGAACGGCATCACGTAGAAGACCGTCCCGTCGACTTCCCCGGAGTCGTGGAGGGGGAGGATGTGCGGGTGTTGCAGATTCGCCGTCGTCTTGATCTCGGCGAGAAACCGCTCCGCGCCAATCACGGCCGCAAGTTCGGGCCGCAGCACCTTGAGGGCCACCTTGCGGTCGTGCCGCACGTCATGGGCGAGGTACACGGTGGCCATGCCGCCGGCGCCGACTTCCCCCTGAATCGCATAGCGGTCTATGAGCGCGGCTTGGAGGCGTTCCGGAAGACTCTGGCTCATGGACGGCGTCACCGAGTCCTTCTCGCGCGTAGTTCGTCAAAGAGATTGAGCACGACGATCGTTTCGCCAGCACCGAGCTCGCGCTCGATGGTGTAGCGGTCTGAAAGCGCCGCCGCGAGTCGTTGCATCGAATCACTCATCGATCTCAATTGCTCCTGAAATCACCGACTCGCAACCTTCGCCTCCAACTCCTCGAACCAATCCACCACTACGTTCAACGACGTCACCCGGAGATACTGCGCCTCTTGAAGCGCGAGCACCCGTTGCTCGTCGGGGGCAAGGTCCCACGCCGCGGCGTTGAATCCACCTGTCAGATAGATGCTGGGGGGAAGCCGAAACGCGACGCTGGGGGTCGAGAGATTCGGCTCATCTCCCGAGCCCGCCGAAACCGTCACAGCCTGTTCCGCCTTCCGTCGAAACGGGCACCCTGGTTCCCTCCCCGGAGCTATGGCGCAGATAGACCTCCTGGCGACCGGATTCATCGGACACGTAGGCGATCCACCGTCCATCATTGCTGGAAGCACCATTTCGCTCCTCGCTCTCTGTGACCAACCACGCGGTCGTCGCCTCGCGTTCCAGGTCCCGAATACGGACGTCCGTCATGAGCCCGCGCCCGAACCGGGCTGGCGCGGCCACGAAGAGGAGGAAACGCCCATCTCGAGACCAGTCGGTGGGGGCCCCAAACGAATTGGGTTCCCCAATCAATCCAACCGAGTCCCTGAGCAGATCGACCACCGCCACATTCGGGGGTTCGCCGAATTGCTCAGTGGCAATGGCTAGTCGCCGTCCGTCGGGCGACCATACAGGCGACCCGTCCTCACCCGGATCGCGGGTGACAGGGGCCAGAGATCCCCGGGAAAGATCGCCAACCCAAACATCGGTGTTACTCCCAATGGCTCGCGTTACCGCCACGCGCTGTCCGTCCGGGGCCAGCGCCACTTCCGTGTAGGCGCCGGTCGGAAGCCGAGACGGTTCGATCGACCCATCCCGTCCCACCCATACCACACGCCGAGCCGCCTCCCATCCTGCGCCGGCGGCATACACCAGGGTGCCGTCCTCCGAGAGGGAAAAGTGCGCCAAGCCGTCGGACTCGGTGAGGACACCAGGCTGCACGAGCACGGGCTCACCGCGCGTTTCCAGACGATCGACGTCGAACCGCACCGCCCACAACGCGCCCTGTCGGACAAATACCAGGTGACCGGAGGCGGCGTAGCGGGGGTTACTGCCTCCGTTCACGAGAATCCGCTCGCCAACGATCGGGTCGCCGGCAACGGCCACCTGCCACCCGTTGGGGTCGTCACCTTCCGCTACCGCGTACACCACTGCACGCCCGCCGGGAAGCACTTCGGGCCAGGCCCGGGGCTGCGTCTCCGGTGTGAACCAATTGCGGGGATCTCTGGTTTGCTCATCGAGATCCGTGCGCAGGAAGCGAATGCGGAGGACGCCGCTATTGGGACTGGCGACAATGGCAAGCGTGGAATCGTCGATCCAGGATCCGCCGCGAATTACGGGGGTGAACGCGCTGATCTTGCGAGCGGGTCCGCCCTCAACTCGAGCATCCAAGAAATGCAGCCGTCGAAAGAAACCGACGCGTCCGTCCCCGGACACGAAGGGCCCCGTGCCTCCCTCGCTTCCCGCGATCGTCAGGACACTGTCGGTGGCGAGGTCCTTAACGAGCAGTCGATGCTCCCCGGCAACACGCGCGACGAAGACGAGCCGAGTCCCATCGGTCGTCAGCGCGACTGCGGGCCGTCCCGTCCCAATCGCCAGCGGCGCGGAGTCGGGCAGACGGATACTGAAGCGGCGGGTAGCATCGTGTGCCTGTGGGCTGCTCACCGGTCGGAGCCATCCCCACAAGGCCAGCACCGCCATGAATCCCAAGGCGGCTCCCGCGACCGCCCGACGGCCGGCCGGAGCAGGGCGATCCGCCGAGACCGGCAACGACGGCGCCACCTGGGGATTCACCAACGCTTCCGCGAAACGAGCGGTGGTTGAGAACCGATCCGCAGGTGTCTTGTCCAACGCCTTGCGAATCGTTGCGTCGATGTGGCCGGGGATGCTGGGCCGGCGTTTGGCGACGGATTCGGGATCCTCGGACAAAATCTTCGCCACAATCGCCTGCGCCGTGCCGCCCAGGTGCGGTGGATCACCGGCGAGCATCTCGTACACCATGGCGCCGAGGGAGTACACGTCGCTCCGCGCATCGAGCTCCCGATCGCCGGTCGCCTGCTCCGGACTCATGTAGTGGGGCGTGCCCAGGCTCATGCCGGTTTCGGTCAGGCGGGCGCCGCCCGCCTTGGACACCGCCAGCGCGATCCCAAAGTCAGCGACCAGCGGTTTGCCCTGCTGGAGGAGGATGTTCTCCGGCTTGATGTCCCGATGCACCACGCCCCGCTCGTGGGCGAAGTGGAGGGCCGCGGCCACGTCCTTGGCGATCTCGACAGTCTCCTCCACCCCGAGTTGTTTCTCTCGATTCAGCTTATCGCGGAGGGACTCGCCCTCGATGTAGGGCATGACATAGTAGAGGAACGTGTCCGCCTCGCCCGAGTCGTAGAGCGGGAGGATGTTGGGGTGCTGGAGGTTGCCCGTAACCTCGATCTCGTTGAGAAACCGCTCGGCGCCGATGACGGCGGCGAGCTCGGGCTGCAAGACCTTGAGCGCCACTTTGCGGTTGTGCTTGACATCGTGCGCGAGGTATACGGTGGCCATGCCACCGGCGCCGAGCTCGTGCTCGAGGGTGTAGCGGTCGGCGAGGGCGGTGTTAAGGCGTTCGGTATTACTCATCGTCTCCCGTCGTTCCGGCGTTGAAACGCCGGATGGGTAGCGCGTGATCAGCGTCCCCGCAACTCGTCTCGGCGGCCGATCGCCTCGTCCACCAGTGGCCGGAGGCGCGCATCGGCATCGCGCCACAGGTCGATGAACGCGTTGTAGGATTCGGCCGCCTCACGTGATTTCCCCAGCGCGTCGTACATCCGGGCGGCCTCGAGATGCGACGGCGCGAGGTAGACAAGGTCGTACGGATTAGTCGATTCGAGCGCGAAGCACCCGGCAGCCTCCGCTTCCTGCTCCAGTTGCGCCAACAACGTGCACCGGAGGTGGCGCTGTCGACCTCGGCCGTGGAACGGGGACGTGTGCATGCGTGGCCAGGGCACCTCCATCCTCGCCTCCGCCAGCCGTTGGAGCGCCGCCTCAGGTTCTTCCCCCCGACGGGCGATCTGCGCTCGGACGTCGACCGAGAGATCCCAGGCTAGCGACCCCACATCAGGAGGGACACCGGTCGCGGCCAATTCGTCAGCGTAGCGTGCGGCCGCTTCCTCGTCGTCGAGTCTGAGACTCAACAACCCTAGCAGGTACGAGCGGAGCGCCCCATCCACCCCTTGGTGCCAGAACAACGCGCTGGCCGCCGGGTCTGGCGGCTCACGCGTTGGATCCCACGCGGCCACCTGGGCCCGGAGCTGTCGCAGATCCTCGACCGGTACGGCGAGGAACGGAAGCGTCGAAATCAGGGCCCGATGCTGAAGCGCCGTCACGCGATCCAGGACGTCCGCGGCGGCCATTTCCTCCATCGCTTGGCCCACTTGCCCCCGAGCCGCGTAGAGATAGGCCAGCAGCGCGTGCCCTCCCGCTTGCACACCCGCCCCGCGATCCGGCTCCGTCAGCAGCCGCGCCACCGCTTCGGTTCTCGTCGGATCGTTCGTAACCAAAGCGACGGCGACGGTTGACAGTGACAGCAGGGGCAGATCGACGACCTCGAGACGCTCCAAGGCCTCGGTCCGCGCCGCCGCATCCCCGACGGCAAACGCTCGTTCGGCCAGCGTCACCGGCGCCTCGTAATGTTCCGGCGCCACGTCCAGGAGCAAACCGGCCAGGGAATCGTAGTCGGTCCAGCGCTCGCCCCAGGCGGCAGCGTGTCGGAGATGGACCAATGCCTCACGGTTGCCGGCGTCGAGCGCCACCGCCCGCTCCAACGCGTCGCGCGATCGCTCCGCCGGCAAGCCGTTGAGCGGGTTGTAATGCCACTGCACGTCGCCGAGATACAACCACGCTTCGACATCGTCCGGGTAGGAGGTCACGATGTTGCGATAGAGGCGTACGGCCTCAAGACCGTCGCCGATCACCCAGGCCCGCGTCGCGGCGAACAGTTGCTTGTCCCGCGCCGAGAGCGCGCCGCTCAACTCGATGGCCCGCGTGATGGCGTAACGGGCCAGACTGTCCTGGAATGTCCACAGTGCGGCCACGGCGGTGCGATACCACGCCAACGCGAACGAACTGTCGATCGCCACGGCCCGCTGTAACGGCTCGATCGCCTCGGCCCATCGAGCCGCCCGCAAGGACCGTTCGCCCTCGAGGTAGGCCTTGAGCGCGGGAAGCGAATCCGTCGTCCGCGCGGCCAGAGCCGGGAGCCGGCCCGACGCGGTCTGGTTCCGACTCGCGACGAGCCCCCTCGCCAGTTGGTCGACGGCCTCGTAGATCTCACCCTCGCCCGACACGCGCACCTCAGCCGGTACGATTTCGCCGTCGGCTCCATAGAGCCCGGCCCGGAAACGCAATCGGCCTGCGGTCGAGAGAACGCTCCCCAGGATATAGCGGCCGGCGCCGAGCCGGGCGGCGAGGGCACGCCCCTCGGCCGGACTCGATACCCCGCCGACGTCACGGGCGAGCGAGAGGGCCGTGAACGGATCGATGATGTGCAGATCACCCGCGCCGTCGAGCGCCGTACTGAGGAGGTCGACCATCCCTTCGCCGAGGTAATCCAACGCGTCGGCGCCACTCACGGCAAACGGGAACACCGCGACCACGTTGGACGGCCCCAGCGAGGACGGCCCGGCGCCGGGCCCAGTCCGATCGGAGGTCGTGACCCACCACCCGGCCGAAGCCACCAAGAGGAACGCGGCGGCGCCAAAACCCCAGCGCCATCGGGCCGCATGTCGACTGGCTGCTCGTGCACCTTCGTCCGCAGCGGTCACCGACACATCCAACGCCGCGGCCAATGCGGCCGCCGTGGGCCATCGATCCGCCGGCGCTGGGGCCAAGGCCTGCTGCAGAGCGGCGTCCAGCCCCTCCGGCACGCTGCCCCTCAGGCGCCGGGCGGACGGGACGGGCTCGGTCAGCCGCTTGGCCATCACCACCTGCGCCGTCGCGCCCGTGTACGGCGCCTCACCCGTCAGCATCTCGTACAGCGCACTCCCGAGGCTGTACACGTCACTCCGCTTGTCGAGGGTCCGGTCCCCGCTGATCTGCTCCGGGCTCATGTACGTCGGGGTGCCGACCGCGAGTCCGGTTTCGGTCAATCGCTGCCCGTCGACGGTGCTGACCGCGAGTGCAATGCCGAAATCGGCCAGGACGGCAACGCCGTCTTGAAATAGGATGTTCTCGGGCTTGATATCCCGGTGGACGACCCCCTGGCGGTGGCTATGGTCCAGGGCGGCCGCGACCGCCTTGGTGATGTCGATGCTCTCTTCGACCGACAGCTGCTTCTCACGGTTCAGCAGATCCCGCAACGATCCCCCGGTGACGTAGGGCATGACGTAGAACAGCATGCCGTCGGCCTCGCCTGAATCGAACAGCGGCAGGATATGCGGGTGTTGAAGATTCGCGGTAACCTCGATTTCGTTGAGAAATCGCTCGGCGCCGAGGAGGGCCGCCAGCTCCGGCCGCAGCACCTTGACCGCCACCTTGCGGTTGTGCTTGATGTCGTGGGCCAGGTACACCGTCGCCATCCCGCCGGCGCCGAGTGCGCGCTCGACCGTATAGCGGTCGCCGAGCGCCGCCGCGAGCCGGTCCATCGCGCTACCCATGAACGTCCATTGCTTCTAGCGTCCTACCAAGGCCATCCTACCGCCCACCCTGCTCCGCCATCCGCCGCTCGATCTCCTCGAACCAGGCGAGCACGACGATCGGTTGGTCGTCCACGCCAAGGCCTCGCTCCTCCCGCAGGACGAGGAAGCGCTGTCCGTCGCGGGACACGTCGAACATCGGGGAGTTTTGACTGTACGCGTAGGATTCAAGCCCGAACAGGCGGGTGCGCTCGACCACCCGCACCGCCGAGCCAAACTCGAGTCTCGCAGCCATCAGACTCCGCGTTCCGTAATCCGCGTACACCACTTCGTTGTTGGATGTCCAGAGCGGTGTGCCCGCGCCACCAGTGGAGAGGAGCCAGCGTCCGCCGGGCTGCATGAACGGGCGTACGTACACCTGCCACGGACCGGACTCGTCCGACCCGTACGCAATCCACCGTCCGTCGGGCGAAACGGCGCCGGATTCCTCATTCGCCGGAGTGACCACTACCGGCTGACGGGTACGGTTGGAATCCGTTCCGACGGCATAGATGTTCTCCTCCTGGTCTTCTGCTTCGTCCAACCCGTCGAACACGATCCACGCGCCGTCCCACGTCCAAAACGTCGTTGCTCGGTTGAAGGTGTCCTCGCCCTTGGCCACGCGTTCAGCGGGCCGCGAACCATCGGCCGGCTTCCAATAGAGGTCAGCGCTGTCGGCTCTGGCAGTATAGAACGCCACCCGATTCCCGTCCGGCGACCACGTCGGGCGTTCGTTTATCCCCTCGAACGTGAGCTGAGAAAGGGTCTCCGAAGCGATGTCGTAGATCCAGATCTGGTCGCCGCCCTCACCGGACACCGTCACCGCAATACGATCCCCATCGGGCGACCATCGCGGGTGCCCATACTCACCACGTCGCGAAATCACCACCGTCTCCCGCCCGGATCGATCCACCTCGACGACCTGCGTGCCCGCGCCGCCCGATCCGGGGAGATACATCATGGCTCCCGACGCAGACACGCTCAGCCTCGAGCCGTGCGCAATTCCGGCCCGCACTCCGTCCAGAAGTGGCACGGGAGAACCGGTGACCTCGCGGCGCTTCGGGTCGAACGGGATTCCGTACACGGCGCCTTCGGACGTCGCGTAAATGAGGTGTCCCGAGTTGGCGTACCATCCACGGGTGGCTCCCGGGATCACCACGTCGACCGTCCCCGACTCGCGGTCGAGCACAGCGAGGTCGGTCTCGTTACAGCCCGGGCTGCAGCGGAGGAACAGTATCGCCTCCCCGCCAGGGAGCACCGACGGCCAGAACTTATCTCCGGCCTCGGGCTCTCCAATCCTCTCCGGCACCCCGCCCGCCCCACTCACCCGTGACAGTGTCCTTCCCCGGGACGAGTACACGATGTAGCCGTCGTCGCCCCATGACCCACTCCCGAACCGGTTCCTCACGTCGTCCGCCAGCGTGATGGGCGGGCCGCCGGTGACCGGAACCTTCTTCAGCTTCTCGTCGTCTTCCGTGGCAAATGCCACCCATAAACCATCCGGCGAGAAGAAGGGCGCAATCGCGTCGTCGGTTCCAGGGAGCGGCACGCCCTCGAGTTGATCGATAGGGCGGATGTACAACCGGGTGACTGCCGCACCCGAGTCGACGGCCACATAGACGACGCGTTTGCCGTCCGGCGAGATGGCAAACGGGGCGTCCTCGTCGTTCTGGATGTTGAGGCGATGCCCCGACGGGGTGGTCAGGTAGAACCGCACGACTTCTGGGGAATCCTCGCCTCCGCGTCGGAGCGTGAGCCCCACCCCCAGGCCCACGGCAACGAGGCCCGCGGCGAGGATCCATTGACTCGCTCGGGGCTTCGCTGGTCCTCCTGTCACTGCCGCGCCTGGCGCAACCGCCGTATCCGCCACGGTGAATGCCGGGTTTACTAGTGCGGCTGCGAAGGCCGCCGCCGACGTAAACCGGTCCGCCGGCAACTTGGCCAGGCTCATGTTGACCGCCGCGTCTACGTGCGGCGGCACGGACGGCCGATCTTTGGTAACCGGCGCCGTCCGTGAGAATCTTCGCCACGATGGCTTGGGCCGACCCGGCAACGAACAGCGGCTGTCCGGCCAGCATCTCGTACAGCATCGCGCCCAGCGAGTACACGTCGGTGCGACCGTCCAGCTCTCGGTCCGCCGAGGCCTGCTCCGGTGACATGTAGTGGGGGGTTCCGATGGAGAGGCCTGTTTCCGTTAACCGGGTGCCGCCACCCGCGGCGCTCAAAGCCAGCGCGATGCCGAAGTCTGCCACGAGAGCCTGGCCCGCCTGAAGCAAAATGTTCTCGGGCTTGATGTCCCGATGGATTACACCGCGCTGGTGCGCGAAGTCCAACGCCCCGGCCACCGCGCGTGCGATCTCTACCGCTTCGTCGACGGCGAGTTGCTTTTCCCGATTGAGCTTGTCGCGGAGGGATTCGCCCTCCACGTACGGCATCACATAATAAAGGAAAGAATCTGCCTCACCCGAATCGTAGAGCGGCAGGATGTTCGGGTGCTGCAGGTTGGCGGTTACCTCGATCTCCTTCAAGAAGCGCTCGCCGCCCAGAATGGCCGACAGCTCCGGCCGCAGCACCTTCACCGCAACTTTGCGCTTGTGCTTGAGGTCTTCAGCGAGATACACGGTGGCCATGCCACCGGCGCCAATCTCATCCTGAATGGCGTAGCGGTCGCTGAGGGCTGCTCTGAGACGACCTAAGGGATCATTCATCGGGGCCAAAGCTACCCTGAGGTTGGCCGTGAGGCTAGGCAATCGGGGACCGGGACCAGGCGGGATTGTTATCGCGGTTAACCTTCAACTTCCGAAATCCGCCCCCCCTTCCCGACTACCTTTTCAGACCCCATACTTGGCGCGACCCGCAAGCGGGGGAAAGGCCTCGTCCGCTCTCTCCGACGGCACAAGACCGCCCGAGCCCCCGCTGTGCCGGCGCCGCACCGGGCCACAGTGGCCGCAGCAGCCTCTGATGCCACGGGACGAGTTGTCCCGTGCAAGGAAGAAAACGACCATGACGCACCGTCCCTTTTCCGCCGGCGTATCGTTGCTGGCGATTCTCGCGACAGCCGCACTCCCCGCCGCCTCCCAGGAACCCACCCATATCAATGGCCTTGGCAGCGTTTCGTTCCCCAACTCCGGCGCTCCCGAAGCCCAGCACGATTTTCTACGCGGAGTGCTCTTGCTCCACAGCTTCGAGTACGACTTCGCGGCCGACGCGTTCCGAAAGGCCCAGGAGATCGATCCGGACTTCGCCCTGGCGTATTGGGGCGAAGCGATGACGTATACTCACCCAGTCTGGAACCAGAAGGACGCGGGCGCAGCTTTGGCTGCGCTGGCCCGGTATGCGCCCACGCCCGAGGCGCGGGCGGCCAAGGCTCCCACCGACCGGGAGCGGGCCTATCTACAGGCGGTGGACGTGCTGTACGGCTCCGGAGAGAAAACCGCGCTTGACACGCTGTACTCCATCGAGATGGAGAAGCTTGCGGCAGCCAATCCCAACGACCTCGAGGCCCAGGCGTTCTACGCGTTGTCCCTCCTCGGTCTGAGCCAGGGCGACCGGAATGTGCCCACGTATATGGAAGCCGGGACCATCGCCTTGGCCGCTTTCCAACAGAATTCCGATCATCCGGGGGCCGCCCACTACACGATCCACTCCTTCGACGACCCGACACACGCCATCCTGGCCATGGATGCAGCGCGGGCGTATGGGCCCATGGCACCGGATGCGGCGCATGCGCAACACATGACCACACACATCTTCCTCGCCCGGGGCTTATGGGACGACGTGGTAGAGGCCAACATCCGCGCCGACGCAGTGGTAGACCGGAATCGCGCCGCGCGAGACCTGCCGCCCACGTTCTGCGGCCACTACAACGAGTGGCTCATGTACGGCTACCAGCAGCAGGGACGGTACGCCGACGCCGAAGCGCTCCTCATGGGCTGCTTTGCCCAGGCCCACGACGATCGGCTTTCCGACGGCATGCGGCAATCCGCGGCCCGGTCCTATGTCTACATGCGCAGCTTGAACCTCTCGGATACGCGGAATTGGGACGGCACCCCCGCCACATCGGAGATCGACGTCGGCAGATCGTCGACGTCGATGCGGCTCATGCAGGCGTGGGGCAGCGGCTTCGCCGCCCTGCATCGGGGTGACCGGCCCACGGCAGAGGAGCACTATGCGTTTCTGCGAGACAACGGGGGCAGCGCCGAGGCCACGTGGGAGAGTCCTTACGTTCCCGTGTGGCAGGGAACGCTTCACGCGCTGTTGCTGGCGGACGCCGGAGACGCCGAGGGCGCCTTGCGTGCCGCGAAGGCTGCGGTCGATTATGAGGCGTCCCTGCCCGTGGACTTCGGTCCGCCGATCGCTTTCAAGCCCGCGCACGAGCTGGTGGGGGAACTGCTCTTCGAGATGGGTCGTGCGGAAGACGCCGTTACCGCGTTTGACATGGCGCTCGCACGGACACCAAACCGCATTCTGAGCCTGGCGGGATATGCTCGGGCCGCTGCGGCGGCGGGCCGGACGGACGTTGCCACAAACGCGTACCGTCTGCTTGCGAAGCTGCTCACAGGTGCGGACCCGGAGATGGCAGAGGCCCGCGAGACCGGGGCATTCTTGCCGAACTGAGTCAGCGCGTCCCTCGACGAAACGGTATGGCGGTTGGAGATTGAGTAGGAGAGGAGAGCTCATGACCGTCGACTACCGGACCGACGTGGCGCAGTTCTACGATTCCAGTCCCAACCAGCCCGACGACGTACCGTTCTACCTCGAGCGCCTCGGCGAACGGGATGGCGCCGTGCTGGAACTCGGGTGTGGCACCGGACGGGTCACCATCCCCCTCGCCCAGCAGGGGGCGTCGGTGTACGGCATCGACAACTCGGAGGCGATGCTCGCCATCTGCCGACAGAAACTCGCAGCCGCCAATCTGCCGAGCGGGCGAGTGATGGTCGGGGTCGCGGACATCACGGATTTCGCATTGGATCGGCGCTTCGATCTGATCCTGGCGCCGTTTCGGGTGATGCAGCTCTTGGAGACCGACGAGCAGGTGGATGGTCTCTTCCGCTGCATTGACCGCCACCTCGCTCCGGACGGCCGGTGTATCCTAAACGTGTTCAACCCCAATCTGGATCGGGACGCGATGCAACGGGGCGAATGGATATCGGACGAGGAGCACTTCGCATGGGAGGTCCCCACCCACGGCGGGCGGATCGATTGCCACGACCGGCGACGGCGCATGAACCGGGATCCGCTGGTCGTCTATCCCGAACTGGTGTACCGCCGCTACCTCGGGGACAAGCTGGAAGAAGAAGTGATCTTCCCCCTGGTGATGCGCTGCTACTACCCGGACGAGTTCCCCAACCTCATCACCAGCCACGGTTTCCGGATCGTGAACACGTGGGGCGGATACGCGGGTCAGCCCTATGGCGACGGTCCCGAACTGGTGGTGGAGTTCACGAAGGATCCCGGCTAGGTCCCGCTGCGCCGTTGGCGATCCTTCCAGGGCACCACCGCCCCATCCAAGATTGAACTTTCTTGCCGCTCCATTCGTCTTCTGGGCAGAAAAGACAACCTCGACCACCGAGGGCTATGACACCCGGTGATCCAAAACGTGACAGCCGGCTGCGAGAACACTTGCTCGTGCTGCGATGCCAGACCGGCGACGAAGGTGCGTTTGCCGACCTCTACCACCGGTATGGTGATCCGACCCGCCGGTACTTGCGGGGGTTTCTCGACCCTGACGCCGCTGACGATGTCCTCCAGGAGATTTGGTTGACGGTGTACCAGCGAATCGGCGAAGTGACGAATCCAGCGGGCTTCCGCGCGTGGCTGTTTCGCACGGCGCGGCACCGGGCGATTGACGTTCTGCGTGCCGAACGGCGTCGATCCCGCCAGGCCGGGGAGGCGTTCGCGGAAGTCGGGCGGTGGTACGGGACCAGAGCAGATCTGTCGCCGGCGGATACGAGTGCCCTGGATGCGGCGCTGGCCACGCTGTCACCCGAGCACCGTGAAGCCGTTCAGCTTCGTTTTCTGGAGGACTCATCACGCCAAGGCCAAGCTGCGCGATTTCTTGGTGACGGTGGACCCAGACCCAAAAGACGTAGGGAGGTAGGCATGAACCACTGGACAGATCCCAAGCAGGGAGACATCTCCACCATCATCGAGGGGGAGAAGAAACGTGACCGTTTGGTACGACGGGTCAGTCTTATTGCATGGATCGTCACGCTCACTGTGATGCTGATCTTTGCTTGGATCGTGGGCGCCCATGTTTTACGGACGATTTCGCTGGTCGGCCTTGGCGCGGCCACGAATACGGATGTTCTCGATGCGCTCATTCCCTTGTTGGCAGTTGTGGGTACGACGAGCCTGCTGCTGGCGCTGGTGAGTACGGCGGGGGTCTTTCTCCGGTTTCGGACGGCGAGTCTCGCGGACATCCAACTCCGACTCGCGACCCTGGAGGCGATGCTGTCCGAGGAAAGCAGTCCCGACTGACGATTCGAATGACACCGGACCGCTGCGCCATAGCGGCAGACGCTCGTCCGGGCCGCAATCGTACGGCACATACCGCAAGCTGACGGTGTAGTGTCGCAGAGTGACCCACACATCTTGGGTCAATGCGCCAATTCCCCCAGTTGACAAAACGTTACCATCTACGGTAACGTTTAATGAGCAAGATCAGACGCGGAAACCACGTCTTTCTCACCTGGAAAGGCGACCATAGTCCGCGGCACGTGCACGTATACAAGGATGGCAAACTGATCCTCAAATGGGATCTCGACAACAGCAAAGCTATGCGCGGCAATCCCACGGAGCGCGTGCTGAGGCTGATTCGGGATATGGAATCGGAAGGCCTGTTGTGAAGATCGTCGATGTCACCGCCAACAACCGCCGCAAGGCGTTCGAAATCCGGTTCCGGAGTCACACTCTTCCGTTCCCCTATGCTCGCGCGACACCATCGCCGAGCCGCGACAACCGGGTGCGAGAGGTGTACGTCGACGCGGAGCTTGGGAACGAAGCCTTCACGTACGTCCTGCAGTCAGGAGCCGAGAGCACCGTTCATCTGGAGCAGGTGTTGGAGTACAACGAGGATCCCACATACCTGCGCGACCAATTGCTCTACAAGTTGACGGTCGAGGTACAGAAGCGCCTGGCCACCAGCAAGCTCAGCAAACGCGAAATCATCCGGCGCCTGGGAACGTCGGCAAGCCAGTTCTACCGAATCATCGATCAGACGAACTACACCAAATCCGTCGGCCAGCTGCTGGCCCTACTCCATATCCTCGATTGCGACGTCGACCTTGTTGTGAAACGCCGGAAGCGCAGACCGGCCTAATCCACTCGCAACACGTCCACGGGATTCGTATCCGCGGTTCGGCGGGCCGGCAGGTATGACGCTGCCAACGCGACTCCGAAGAGGATCACGGACATCCCCGCATAGGTCACTACGTCCGTCGTGCTCACTTGGTACAGCATGTGGGCCATCGTGCGACTCAGCACCACCGAGACGGCGATTCCCGCTATGAGCGCCACTCCCACCAATCGCGCAGCCCCCCCAACGACGCCGTGAACGACGCCTTGCGGGCTCGCCCCCAACGCCATGCGGATGCCGAACTCATGGGCCCGGAGGCCAACGGAATACGAGATCACGCCGTAGATGCCCACCGCCGCCAACACCAACGCCAGTCCGCCAAAGAGCGTCATCACCACCAGCGCGAACTGGGGCGCGGCCATCGCGTCGTCGACGTACGCCGTCATCGGCCGGAGGTTGTCCACCGGCAGGTTGGCGTCGATTTCCCACACGGCGTTCCGCACCGCGTCGGCGAGGGCGATGGGATCGCCGGCCGTCCGCACGGTGAAGAACGAGTTCCGTGCTCCCCCGCGTTGTCCCTGAGGAACGTACAGCTGCTCCCGGGATTCGCTGGTCAGTTCGTACAAGCGGGGGTGCTGGAGGACTCCAACGACCCTGACCGCAACCGGATTGCCCGGCCCTGTGAGGGTAAAGGACTGGCCCACGGCGTCGCCGTCGGGCCAGGCGCGCCGCGCCAACATCTCATCGATGATCACGACGGGTTCGGTACCGACCACGTCCTGATCGGTGAAGAACCGTCCCCCCTTGAGTCGCATACCCATGGCCTCGAAGTAGCCCGGCGCCACATTGCGTGCCTCAGCGGTCAAGTTCCCGTTCGCAAGCGTTTCGTCGTCGTACGCGTACGGCCAGAGCGGCCCGGGTCCCGTGAGCGGCAATTGCGTGATGGCTCCGGCGGCGGTCACCCCGGGGAATGCCCTGATGCGTTCCCGCAGTTGATTACCGAATGCAAAGGAGGCTCCTCCTCGATAATCGCTGCGGGGGAGAGAGAGACTGAACGTCAACACACCGTCGGCCTGGAACCCCGGATCGACCCGCTGCAGCGCCGCAAAACTCCGGATCATCAAGCCGGTCCCCACGAGCAACATGAGCGACACGGCGATCTCACCGCCCACCAGGAGCTGCCGGAACCGGACCGCCCCACGGGACCGCCCCGTCCGGCCGCCATCCTTGAGGAGCGAGTGGACATCCGTTCGTGACGTGTGGATGGCGGGCACCATACCGAACAGCACGGCGCTCAGCGCGGCGACACCCGCCGCAAAGGCAAAGACCTGTCCGCTCATGGCCAACTCGTCGAGGCGCGGAAGGTTAGGCGGTTGCAGCGCCATCAACACGTCGAGTCCGACTGTAGCGAGCCCGATTCCCAGCGCGCCACCCATCGTCGCCAGCACGAAGCTCTCCATCAACATCTGCCGGATGATCGAAAACCGCGACGCGCCCAACGCCGACCGCAGGGCCACTTCCCGCTGGCGCGCCGTCCCACGCAACAACATGAGGTGCGCCACGTTGGCACAGGTGATCAGCAAGACAAAGGCGACCGCCCCGAACAGCGTGAGCAACGCCGGCCGCGCGGCCTTCACGATGTCGTGCTGCAACGGCATCAATCGGACCTGCATCCCTGATCCGGCATGAGCGGGATACGTCGCCCGAAGCTCGGCGGCAATGCGATCCATTTCCGCTTGGGCTTCGGCCATGGTCACGCCGTCGCGCAGGCGCCCCAGAACCGTGAACCAGGTCCAGTTGCGGGGAGGCAGACTAGCATAGTTCTGCTGCAGCGGCACCCAGACGTCCGCATGTCGAATCTGAAACGCCTCATTGGGGAGCAGCAATCGGAATCCCCGGGGCAGCACGCCCACGACCGTAAAGCTCCGACCGTCCATCTGAAACGTTCTGCCGACGACATCCCGATCCTGGGCAAACCGGCTCGACCACAACTCGTGACTGATGATCGCCACACTCGGCCCCTGGAAGGCCTCTTCCTCTTCCGTGAAGTGCCGGCCGATCACCGGATCGATACCCAGCAGCGGGAAGAAATTATGGGTCACCGGCGTCACGTCCACCTGGGTCGGCGGTCCGTCTCCCGTGAGCACACCAGTGAGCCCCACCGGACCAGGGCCCGTCCCGGCGGCGAAGGCCTCGAACGACTCACTCATCTCTTGATAGTCGCGGAAGTCCGCAGGATTCACCGCGGGCAGGAACTGCTGCTCCTCCACCAGGTCGTTCCACACGTTCACCAAGCGGTCGGGGGCGTCGTACGGCAACGGGTTGAGCAACACGCCGTGGACGACACTGAAGACCAACGTCGTGATGCCGATTCCCAGGCCGATCGTGACGGTCGCGACGGTGGTGTAGAGCGGAGAGCGGCGAAGTCCCCGAAACGCGAGACGAAGGTCGCGTGCCATTCCTTCGAGGCGGGGCGGCCTCCCGCTGCCGCCGGCCGCCGGCATGGGCGTGCTCCCCCGGGCCTTGCGCGGCTCCTCCGATCGGGACAGACGAGTTGCAAAGGCGTGGACCACCAGATCGCGGACGGCGGCACTCCACGCCCGGGCGGCTCCAAGCCACCCGCTCCCCTTTACCCTGCGATCCATGGTCTCCATGAAACAGCTCTCCATGTCCTCCGCATTCCGTCGGCGGAAGTCGCCCGGAAGGACGTGCAGGAGCCCTCGGTACAGTGACAGTGCGCGGCGCATCTTACGCTTCCCGCCTTTCCGTCAGCACGTTCTTGGATGCGGCGAGATCGGCCAGTCGGGAGAATCGACGGGCCTCATCGGCCAGCATCCGCCGACCGTCGGCGGTGATGCGGAAGTAGCGCCGCCGGCCGCTGGCGCCCTCGGGACGCTCGGTTTGGTCCAGTTCTTCGATCAGCCCGGCATCCATCATCTGCTCGATCGAGCTGTAAAGCATTGCCGGCCATAATTTTAGCTCGCCGCTCGTCTGAGCCTCCACCTCCCGAACGATGCCCGAGGCGTGCCGGTCACGGTCGGAGAGCGCGAGGAGGATATGGAAAAGGCGGGGCTTCAGGGTCTGGTTGCGTCTGGGGGCCATGGGTCTGTCCGTCGAGTATTGTCTGTATTGATATCATATCAATACAGAAAAAGTTCCCGCCGTTGGCCTGGGGTCTTGACGCGAAATCGGGCCGGGGAACCTGTCTTGCTCAATTTGGGCCGGGAGGCGACGCAGCTCGGTGACTGGTGGCAGTGAGCCCTACGATGAAGGACCGGACCTGGTTGTGGAGTTCACGATGGTGTCCGTCTAACCCCCGTGGCCCGATGGAGACCCGCGCCGCAAATCCACAGATCTACCTCTGCGCCTCGAGTAGCCAGATGTCACCCCGGTCTTCATCCCGCGTGTAGATGAATGACCGGCCGTCGGGCAGCCATGCAAGGTTGTGCACATGCCATCGACCGCCGCCGTCGGTGAGCCGTTGCGGTTCTCCCACGGCCGTGGGCAATCCGTCCGGGCTGGTCGGGGCGCGCAGTCGCAACAAGAACGCGTCACTCCGGTAGTGGCTCACCGAAGACTCCACGGACAATTCGGTCCCGGTGGTCGCGACAGTGGGTTCACCGTACATCCCGGCAACCAACAACCGATCCTCGCCCGTCCGGAGATTGGCCACGCGGATCTCGGCCCCGGACTGGCCGTCGCGTGCCGCGGTGGTATACACGACGCGGTTGCCGTCGAGATACCAATCAAAGCCACGCACATCGACCAGTGACGTCGCCCGTTCGTTGGAACCGTCGGGAGAGATGGTCCACAGGGCGAGGACGGTATCCCGAGGTGCCAGGAACCCGATGACGGCGCCGTCGGGTGACCAACGAGGTCCGCGGCTGTAGACCACGGCCATCTCGCTCTGCAGGAAGAAGGGACTGTCCCGCAGGAGACGCGGTTGGTTTGCACCGGCATCGAGTACCCACAGGCGCAGCTGGCCGCCGCGATCGGAAGCAAAGACGACGTCGCCATCGGGCGACCAACTCGGCACGAGATCCGGGCCCGGATGGTCGGTCAGCGGCGCCTCCTCTCCCGTATTGAGGTCTCGTACCCACAGATCGTGGTTCCCGGCGCGAGTTGCATGAAAGATCAAGCGCGATCCATCGGAATTGACATCGGCCCCGAAGTGATCCGCTTCACTCGCGGTCAAGTTCACGTGGGCGTCGGACGGTTGTCCGACGCTTCCCATGAACAGATCCGCGTGGTGGGATGAAACCCCGTACGCCACGTCGCCCCGTGTTGACACCGCAATGTGGTAGATGAGGCCACCCAGCAATCCCGTTCCGATCGTTGCGCCGGACCGCAAATCCATCTGAAAGATTCCCAGTGGCCCGAGCCGGCGCGATACGAAGAGAATCTCTTGACCATTCGGCATCCATGTGGCACCGAAGTTCTCGTTCCCATCCTGCAGCAGCGGTTTGGCCTCTTCCCCAGCCTCCGGGATCATCCAAAGGCCCGTAGTCTCACCAGCCGTCCGGTCGAACACAATCTCGTTCCCCGTCGGGGACCATGACGCACCCAGGTCGACGCCTCCGCCTCCCGGGTACGTTAGCTGCGTCTCCTCGAGGGATTCGAAATCGAACATCCAAACAGCGATCTCGCCGGCAGAGCCCATTCGCGGGAACAGCAACCGCCGGCCGTCCGGCGACCACGGTGATGGCCCAAGCCCCCGGAACCAGACCGACGAGTGCTCGAGCATCGTGACACCCGTGCGGGCCACCAGCCTCTCGCGTCCCCCCGTGGGAGTGACCCAGTACACGTTGGCGCCCTCACCGCGGTCGGACATAAACGCAATCTTGTCGCCGAGGGGTGACCACCTAGGGCCGACCTCGTCGGCCGGGTGGTCGGTAATCTGCCGCGCTTCGCCGCCCAGCGTCATGACGAACAGATCCATGTCTCCCTTGGCGGTCCGTCCGAACGCCACCGACCTTCCGTCGGGACTCCAGGTGGGGTTCAACTCGTTGTCCGTAGACGTGGTGAGGGGTCGGACCTGGCCGACGATCGGGGTCATTGCCGGACCACGCGAGAGCGTCAACGCAACCCCGACCGTAATCAGGATGAGGCCTGCCGTGAAGGTCGCGGCGACGAGGGGCGTACGGCGCGCCCGCCGTGTCGCCCCCCGAGTCGTGTCGGCCGCGGTCAAAGCGGCGGCGAACTCGCTCGTCGTGGCAAATCGCTCGGCCGGAATCTTGCTCAGGCCCCTTGTGACGGCCGCCGCGACCGGTGCGTCGAGGTCGGTTCGCACCGTCGCGATGGGCGGTGGTGGGTCCGTGAGGTGCCGGGCGATGATCGCCTGGGCCGTCGAGCCCGTGAACGGCGGATCGCCAACCAGCATTTCGTATACCACGCACGCGAGGGAGTACACGTCGGATCGCCCATCCAACGCGCGATCCCCGGAAGTCTGTTCCGGACTCATGTAGTGGGGCGTACCGAGCGACAGGCCCGTTTCCGTCAATCGCGTCCCACCGGCCTGCGACACCGCCAAGGCAATCCCAAAATCGGCCACCAGCGCTTGCCCGGATTGCAGCAAGATGTTCTCGGGCTTGATGTCGCGGTGCACGATCTCCCGCTCGTGCGCGTACTGGAGCGCCCCTGCCACCGACTTCGTGATGGCAATGGTCTCTTCCACGCTGAGCTGCTTTTCGTGGTCGATCCTGTCGCGCAGTGACTCGCCCTCGATATAGGGCATCACATAATAGAGGAAGGAGTCGGCCTCGCCCGAGTCGAAGAGCGGGAGAATGTTGGGATGCTGGAGGTTGGCGGTGACCTCGATCTCCTTGAGGAACCGCTCGGCACCGAGAATGGCGGCCAGCTCCGGCCGCAAGACCTTCAGGGCCACTCTGCGGTGGTGCTTGAGATCTTCGGCGAGGTAGACCGTCGCCATGCCGCCGGCGCCCAGTTCCTCTTGGATGGCGTAGCGGTTGGCGAGGGCGGATGTCAGTCGGGTGAGCATATCGGTCATGGCAAACCCGTCGGCTCAGATGCTGCAATCTGGGTGGCGAACGGCCACCGTCCTAGACCGCCTAATGTGCAACAAATGCAAGGAACCCGCCACGTGACGGCCGCTGGCGCCCGCACTCTTCCCGGTGGTGCCTGGGGTCAGGATCGGCGAAAGGCCCGATCAGTTCCGACTGACGACCTGAATGACGCCGGACCGCCGCGCCACCACCTCACCCCACTTGGCCTCGGCGTGGTCCGCCTCGTAGAAGCGCAGCTCGTGCACCGTTTCGATGAGGATGTGTCGAAGAGCGAGGAAGCCGCCGCGCAACGGCTCGTCGTCATGGTACACCGCCGGTCCACCCCGGGAGCCGCTGACGCTCACGAGCCACCACGGACGGAGGGTGCGCACCGCATCGTAGGCCGTGACGAAGGGGTGGGCCACGATCTCGTCGTGGGAGATGATGTCCTTGGCATCCCGCGGACCGAACCCGGCCGGGTTGGCGGCGCAGGCCGCAAGGAGGACAGCAACCGCGGCCAAGGCTCCTCGACGGCGTGGCTGGTCTTTGCGCATCACGCTGGTCACCCTCTACCTCACCCAGAACCGGTGCTCGAGGATCGGAAAGTGATTCCTCGAGTTGAACTCCACCCGGACCTTGTACCTGCCCGGCTCCGCCGGCTCTTCGGGCACGCCGGCCTGCACCTCCCACCCCCATGACATGGAATCCTGCGGTGCCAGCAGGCGTGGGGGAATGACAACGGCGACGCAGATGACGTTCTTACTCGGGTTGACGCCGAACCTGCTCTGGGTAGTCCCCCACACGCTCAGGACGGGACCCCCACAACCAACGTGTATCGCCACCGTGTCATCGCTGGAGTTCTCGATCTTCAGCCTCGCCGTGAATTCACCTGCGGGAGCCACGGCATCCGGGTCTATGGCGAGGTAGAAGAGGACACCCTCGCGGGCCCCGAACGATGGGCCCACAATTTCGCACGCCACGCAAACGAGGTTGGAAGCAACGATCAGAGCAAGCGGAAGCCGCATCTTCTTTCACCTGGAAGGTAACAGCGACTACGTATTTCAGATGCCTCCGGCGTGGCAAAAGTTCCGCAAGAACTCTTTAGGTTAGGGCTTGATCAGCTCGTACAACCGCACGTGCTCCACATCCATCTCATCCCGCCACTTCCCCAACACGAAGTCGTCGCCGATGTGATACAGCCGTAATCCTCCGGGGATCTCCACCGTGCCCAGGAGTTGTCCGCCCGGATCGAACACCCGGAACCTCGGCGGTTCATCCCACGGGCGGCGGTATTCCTCCACCCATAGATTCTGGTCATCGTCGACGATGAACGGCCCGTACGGGGGCATCGCGTCCGGAAACGGCGTGACGGCAAACCGGTTGCGCCAATAGCGGTGCAGGCTCTCGCTCGACTGGCGCTCCATTCTCTCGAGTGCATCGTTGACGTAACGATCGATGTCCCAATCACTCAGCTCGAGATTCTCGTGGGTGAACCGGATGAGTCGAATCAGGGTCCCTACCGGAGTGTAGACACGTATCTCCGTATCATCGCCGCTTCCGAAATAGAAGTGATCACGGGCCACCGCCGCCTGCCCCGTCTTCCCGAAGGGGATGCCGGTGACGCTCCGGACCTCGCCTGTCTGCGTGATATACAATTCGTTCTTCGGATACGTGCCGACCGTATCGACGGCGGTACGGGTCGGGTGTCTGCGAATGTAGAGCGCCGAATCCCGGAGCACGCCAACCCCGGAAGTGCCGCCCGCGAAACCGATCCCGCCGGCGAGGAGCACCGAGCCGTCGCCGAAGTTGCCGATCACCAGGTAGCGACGGTTGATATCCTGCAGGAAGAAGGACCGGACAAACCCACCCTCCACGGTGAACACCGATACCCGTTGTAGCAGGAAGTCGGGAACGATCACTGAGTCCGCTGCAAAGCGTCTCGGTTGATCCATGCCTTCAAACTCGCCGGGCCCGGCGCCCCGCCGCCCCACATTGAACAGGTGACGTCCACGGGCATCGTAGAACCGCAGCTCGCCCGACCCGCCGTTTGCCACCAAAATGCGGCCGTCACCGAGACGCACCGCACCGGCGACATCATACAGCTCGTACGCCGGATCACCCTCGACGGTCCCCAAGTCGAGGAGAGGTTCGTCGCCGAGGCGCCACGCCTCGTGCTCGGTCCACCACGGCTCGGTGTTCTCGACGATTTGGACGCCGGCGCTGTCGCGCACGACGGCTGGAGAGCGTGGCATGGGGGCCTGGCAGCCGATCAGCGCACCAATGATGGGCAGCCAGACTTGCTTCACGGTTTGATCAACTCGTACAGCCGGGCGTGCTCCACGTCCATCTCGTCCCGTCACTTGCCGAGCACGAAGTCCTCACCGATGTGCATGGGCT
>JBDHHA010000061.1:0-23093 GCA_039589615.1 Gemmatimonadota bacterium | reverse complement strand
CCTGAACGCGATCCCCGTACTCAAGCACCTCACGCACCTGCCGGTGATCGTCGATCCCAGCCATGGGACGGGTCACTGGTGGATGGTGCCGTGGATGAGCCGAGCGGCTGTGGCTGTTGGTGCGGACGGTCTCCTGGTGGAGGTGCACCCCAAACCGGAGGAGGCCCTGAGTGACGGGCCGCAGTCCCTCCGGCCGGAACGTTTCGATCTGATGATGCGGGAGCTCAGAGCCGTGGCGGACGCGGTGGGCAAGAGCATCGCGCAGCCGTGCCACGTTTCGGGCTAGCCACCTACCAATGATGGGGCCGGTGTTGCCGGCGTAGCGGTGCTCAGAGGATAGAGAGAAACCTCAAGAGCGCTGCTTGCTCCTCGGCGGTCAACGCTTCGAACGCGTCGCGTGACTCTGCGGACTCTCCCCCGTGACGCTCGATGGTGCCGGACGGTCGTCGCCAATCCGTCGTACATGTAGTTCTCTTTGAGACGCAATCCCCAGAGCCAGGTGGTGCGGCGCTCAGACGGCGAGGAGTCGAGCCCGCACAAGGCGGCCTCCTCGGGCCCCATGTCGTGGAGCAATATGTCCGAATAGAGGTTGACCGGCTTGCGGTCCAGCGCGGCACTCTCGTGTGGCCCGGTCCACATGGTCGGCGTGTGGCACACGGCGCAGCCGACGTCATCGAAGAGTTGCTCACCGTGCTCCACCGAGTCACGCAGGGCCGCCGACGAGATGGGTGCGCGAGCCGGAGGGGCAAGAAACCGAATAAAATCGGTCAGGATGCCGATCTGCCGCTCGTCCATCTCCGGGTCGGGCATCGGGTCCGCTTCCGGCGGCACTGGCACACCGTTGACGGTTTGTTCGACCGGATCGGTGGGCGTTGTCAGGCCCAACTCCCGGCGCAAGGCGGCGTCGACCAGGACGAGCAAGGTGCCCCGCTCGCCCTTGCGGGTCCATCGACCCACTCCTGGAAGCCCTGACGCATCCCGTGCCGCACGACCCGATATGCCGTCGTCGTCGGCGTCGTCGGGGTCGGCCCGGGACAGGATCTCCTCGTCGGGAATGGCCTGCACCAGGCCCAAGCCGAACATGGCGAGGGCTGGTTCCTCGACCCGGATAGTCGCACTCGGTGGGGTCTGCTCGGGAGGATTGATCCCGGCGGCAATGGCCAGTGGAGTGGCCTGCACCTGGATGATGTCTCCGCCCTCCTCCGCGAGCACGTCGCACACACCGTTTTCGTAGCGCCTTGCTTTGCCGAGGGTGTTTTCCGTGGAGCCGGAACCACCGGCAACGGGAATGGCGTGGCAGCCGCTGCAACGGGTCTGGTTGTAGGTGGGCCCCAACCCCTCCTCCACGCTGGTCAACCGCGTGAACACGGCCTTGCCCAGCAAGAACCGTCCCATCTCGGCTTCGGTTAGGTTGGGTAACGGCTGGCCGGGCTCACGTGCTACGTCGTCAGATGCACAGGCGGCGGTGATGAGCGCCGTTCCCAGAACGGCGAAAAGGAATCTCGGGTTTTGCATGATCAACTCGTGCGTGGAATGCGTCGACAGGAATCCATGATGCCCAACCGTGGATAATGCAAGCGCTTGAGATTTCCTTGAAGAAGAGTTAATTGCGAACGCCATTCACGTTGAGCGATAGATGAAGATCGGACTGGTAGGCTTTGCGGGCTCGGGGAAGACCACCGTGTTCAATACGATGACCGGCCTCGACGTACCCGTGGGGTTCGGCGGCGAGGTGCGCCTCGGGATCGTGAAGGTGCCCGACGAGCGCATCGACACGTTGTCCGAGATCTACGCGCCCAAGAAGACCACCTACGCGGAAATCAGCTTCTGCGACATTCCCGGGGAGTACGGGGCGGAAAAGAAGGGGCTGTCCCGGAAGGGCCTGCAACAGAGCCGGGATCAAGAAGCTCTCTGTCTCGTGCTTCGGGATTTCGCGAATCCAGCGTTGGAAGGTGACCCCGATCCCCTCGGCGACCTCGAGGCCTTCCATACCGAGTGCGTACTCGCCGATCTCGAGATCGTCGAGCGGCGCCTCGACCGCCTCCAGAAGGAGCAGGGTGATGCGCAGGAGGTGGCGGCCTTTGAGAGGATGAAAGCAACCTTGGAGGAAGAACGACCGCTGCGCTCGCTCTCGTCCGAGGAGCTGAACCGGGGCGCTCTCAGAGGATACTCGATGCTCACCGACCGTCCGTTGTTGGTTGCGCTCAATCGCAGCGAGGAAGAAGCGTCGGCGGGAATGCCCGATGACCTTGCCGCGCGCCTGCGTCAGCTCGAGGCGGCGGGCCTGACGCTCTCGGCCAGCGTGGAGGCGGAGATCGCCACCATGGACCCGGAGGACCAGTCCGCGTTTCTGGAGGACATGGGGCTCGCCGAGTCGGCGCTGGCGCGGTTCATCCGCACCGCGTACGGTCTCCTCGACCTCATATCGTTTTTCACCGTGGGTGCCGACGAAGTGCGGGCATGGACCATCCGACGGGGCACCACGGCACAGCCCGCCGCCGGAGAGATCCATTCGGACCTGGAGCGGGGGTTCATCCGGGCCGAAGTGATTCCGTACGATGTCTTCATGGAGCACGGTTCGGAATCGGCGGTGAAGGACGCCGGCCGACTTCAAGTCGAAGGGAAGGACTACGTGGTGGCCGACGGGGAAATCCTGCACATCCGGTTCAACGTCTAGCGGCGTCGCACGTCCCCGGCCTGTATATTCCCCGACAACCTCAACCAAGAGAGAACCATGGCGGCTTACACCTGTGAGAAGTGCGGCATGAGCGTGGGCTCGATGACGTGCGGAACGTGCGGCAAAGAACTCGTGCACAGTTCTCTGACTACGGACGCCGGCGCGGTGGTCCACATCTCCGAGTGCCCCGAAGGGCACGGCAAGATCAAATCCCCCATGTGCTGCGGCGCGGACATGACCTGCAAGGTGGGCTGAGAGGAGTATCCCATGACCACATCGCGAACAAAATGCTGGATGATTGGTGCAGCGTCATTGGCGCTGTGCGTTCCCGGAGTGCTCGAGGCGCAGATCTCCACCGCGGACCTCGAGGCCTTTCGGCCCCGCAGCATCGGCCCGGCGGTGACGGGAGGCCGGGTGCACGACGTCGAGGCGTTGCCCCTCGATCCGTCGACGATCTTCGTGGCGACGGCGTCCGGTGGTCTGTGGAAGACCACCAACCGCGGCATCACGTGGCGGAACGTCTTCGAGTTCATGCCGGTGAGCACGTTCGGGGACGTGGCCATCTCCGACTCGGATCCCCATATCCTCTACGCGGGCACCGGCGAGCAGAACAACCGCCAGAGCACCTCGTGGGGAAACGGGGTCTATCGCTCGGATGACGCCGGGGAGACCTGGCGGCACTTGGGGCTGGTGGAGACCCGGCACATCGGGAAGGTGGAGGTCCATCCCTCGAATCCCGAGGTCGTCTATGTGGCGGCGCTGGGGAATCTCTGGAGACCCAGCGAGGAGCGCGGCGTTTTCCGGAGCACGAACGGCGGACGCAACTGGGAGAAGGTCCTCTATATAGATGAGTATACGGGAGCGGTGGACATGGTCATGGATCCGTCGAATCCCGACGTGCTCTACGCCGCGACCTACCAGCGTCTGCGCAGGACGTGGGGCTTCAACGGCGGGGGTCCCGGCAGCGGGATCTACAAGACCACCGACGGCGGCGAGACCTGGACCGAATTGACCAACGGTATCCCCAGTGAGGACAGGGGGCGCATCGGTCTCGCCATCTCTCGATCGAATCCGCAGATCCTGAACGCCCTCATCGAGTATGGACGCCCGCCGCGGCAACGCGGTGGCGGCGGTGGGTTCGGCGGCGGGCGACAGGCTGCCAATCCCAACCAGGGCACCTACCGCACGGAGGACGGCGGCCGCACCTGGGCCAAGGTGAGCGACCAGAACCAGCGGCCCATGTACTACTCGGAGATCTTCATCGATCCCACGAATCCGTCTCGCGTTTATGCGCTCTCCACGACGTCAATGAAGAGCGAAGACGGCGGCCGCACCTGGGATCGGATAAACGCCCAGCCCACCTACGACGTGGGTGTGCATTCGGACATGCACGCCATGTGGATCGACGCCGGTGATTCCGAGCACTTCTATCTGGCCGGAGACGCGGGGTTGCATGAGACCTACGACATGGGGCAGACCTACCGGAAGGTCAACAACTTCAACATCGCCCAGTTCTACGCCATCGGCGTGGACATGCGTGATCCGTATTGGGTCTACGGTGGCTTGCAGGACAACCATTCCTTCATGGGCCCGTCCGAGACGCGACACTGGGAAGGGATTCTGAACGACGACTGGCGCCAATCGGGTTTCGGGGACGGGATGTACCAGCAGGTCGATCCCGAGAACCATCGGTATCTCTACACCAGCTCCAACGGCGGCAGCTACACGCGCCTGGATACGGAGACGGGAGACGCTCTCTCCATCAGCCCCCGGCCGCCACTCGGTGAGGACTACCGCTTCGACTGGACCTCTCCGAGTCTCGTCTCGCGCCACGACTCCCGCGTCGTCTACGTAGCGGGCAATCGCCTGTTCATCTCCAGGAATCGCGGCGAGAGCTGGGAGCGCACCGAAGACCTGTCCAAACAGGTGAACCGCGATGAGGTCGAGCTGATGGGTGTCCGGGGTGGCGACATCACCATCTCCCGCAACGACGGAACGGGTAGCTACGGTGAGGCCGTCACGCTGGCAGAATCTCCGTTGAATCCCGCCGTCCTTTGGGTGGGGATGGACGACGGGAACATTCAGGTCTCCCGAGATCAGGGTCAGACCTGGACCGAGGTGTCGGAGAACCTGCCTCGCAATCTGCGGGGAACGTATCCCAGCCGCGTGTTGGGCTCGCTTCGCGGAGAGGGGGTGGCGTATCTGACGTTGGACGCGCACCGGGACGGCGATTTCGACCCGTACGTGTTCCGGACGACCGACTTCGGTGCGACCTGGGAGAACATCACGAACAATCTCCCCACCGGGTCGGCAAACGTCATCATCGAGCATCCGGATAATGCGAGCGTGCTGTTCTTGGGAACCGAGCACGCCCTCTTTGTGTCGTTCGATGCGGGGAACGGCTGGGTGAAGATGCCGCACTTCCCGACGACGCATTACGACGACCTGGTGATCCACCCGCGGGAGAAGGATCTGGTGGCAGGAACCCACGGGCGCAGCATCTACATCCTGGAAGACACGCGGCCGCTCGCGGAGCTGCCCAACGCCATGGCTGACGCCCAGCTCTTTTCGATTCCCCGTGGCACGTTGAAGAACTACTGGAAGGACACCTCGTACCGCGGGCAGGCCGAGTACGCCGGAGAGAACCCCCCGGACGGCGTGTACATCGCCTATCGTCTGGGCGCCGGCGGCGGAGGCGCCACCCTCAGGATCACCAGCGCCCTGGGCCAGGAAGTGCAGCAGATGCAGGTGCCGTCGGATGCGGGGATCCATCGGATCACCTGGGATCTGCAGTGGGATTTCTCCGGACAGATGGAGGCGTGGCGACCGCTGGACACGTCGGAAGTGCCGAGGACGCTGGGAACGCGCTCCGCATCCGTGTCACCAGGCACCTACACGGTCACGCTGGAAGCGCGAGGCACGACGTCGACTCAGACGATGGAGGTGCGAGGGGATCCCGAACTACCCGTTACCGACAGCCAGTACCGGGCCCGAGAGCGCTACATGATCGCACTCAACGAAATCCAGGAACTGCTGAACGACGGCGGCATTCCCGAGGAGATGGCACAGAACATCCAGCAGCAGATGCGGGGGTTGCAGGTCGCCAGCAGGGGTTTCCGAGGCGGGTCGTACTTCGGCCCCACGGTGGCACAGCGGGAGGCGCTGGCGGAGATACAGCGTGCAGTGGCCGAGGTATTGGGAGGTCGGAGGTAGACTACAGACGGCGGAACGGTGTCACTTGGTATTGTGCTGGGAGGCCGCTTCGCCAGGAGTGGCCTTTCCCGTAGGCAGAATGCCAGCTGTCACTTTGGTGCGAACCGTCCGTTGTACTGGGGGTATTGCAGGGCGCAGCGAACGACCCGACTATCGCGAACCGTGAAGAAACTGTTACCCAAAGTCGTCCTCGTCGTCTGCCTCGCCGCCAGCCTATGCGGATGTGGATCGTCCGTCACGGGCATCGGGGTCGAGGCTTTTCTTGGAAACGGTTCCTACCTAGGCGCCTACTGGCCCACCGACGGATGGCGGACGTGCCGACCGGAAGAGGTCGGCATGGATTCGGAAAGACTCGCGCTGGTCTACGAGTACGTCGCCAATCCCAACATCAGTACTGAGGGAGTCGTCGTCATCAAGGACGGGTACATCGTCGGCGAGGCATACTTCGGTGATTGGACCGTTGAGCGCCCCCACGCCAGCTATTCCCTGGCAAAGAGCTTCACCAGCGCCCTCGTCGGCATGGCGGTGGATCGCGGGTTGATCGGGGGAGTGGACAACGAGGTCTACACCTTCTTTCCCGAGTGGCAGACGCCGGAGACGCCGGATGTCAAGAAGCGGGTCACCGTTCGGCATCTGTTGAGGATGATGGGAGGCTTGGAGTGGCGTGAGGACGACTACTACGGCGCCAACAGCCAGGACGACATCCCGCGGATGTACCGGCAGGGCGTGCAGGATTTCATCCAGTACGTGCTGGACAAGCCGGTCGTCGCCGAGCCCGGCACGCAATGGTACTACTCCAGCGGTGAGAGCATTCTCCTCTCCGGCGTCTTGGAGGCCGCCACGGGGCAGACGGCGTATCAATTTGCCCGACAGAACCTCTTCGCCCCCCTCGGGATGTCGGGTGTCTCGTGGGAGAGCGATCCCGCCGGCCACACCATAACGGGCTGGGGCATCGATGCGACGGTCCGTGATTACGCGAAGTTCGGCTATCTGTATTTGATGGACGGGCAGTGGGGCGGTGAGCAGCTCATCTCCGCCAGTTGGGTGGAGGAATCCACCAGTCCCATCTCTGATGCACTGGACCACTACGGATCCCAATGGTGGCTTCCCTATGGCTATGCCTCGTACCGGGAGGTGGGGGTCACCGAAGGGACGCTCATGGCCGCGGGAATGTTCATCCAGCGGATCTTGGTGATTCCGGACCACGGCATCGTGGCGGTGCGCGTGGGCAATGACGTGCCATCCGACGATCTCGAGTGGGAAACCCGTGAGTTCATCCGCCTCATTCAGGACGCCGTGACGGACTGATCTTCTCTGGCCTCTGACTGTGCCGGTCTGCATCTTAGCTCCGACTACCAACCTGAGGCTTCCATGAAGACCAGAACCCTGCTGGTGGCGATCGGCTGCGGGTCGCTGTTGACGTCCTGCTCGGGCTCCTCGGACTATTTCGACAACACCGGTCGGGATGATGTGCTGAGCGGTGGCGTGAAGATGGTAGACATCACGACGCCCAAGGGGGATTTCCGCGTGTGGACCAAGCGCGTGGGCAACAACCCGACCATGAAGGTGCTGCTGCTCCACGGCGGGCCCGGTGCAACCCATGAATACCTGGAGGCCTTCGACAGCTACTTCCCGGGTGCCGGGATCGAGTACTACTACTACGACCAATTGGGATCCGCGTACAGCGACCAGCCGGACGACGCCGATCTGTGGGACACGGCGCGCTTCGTCGAAGAAGTGGAGCAGGTGCGTCAGGCCCTCGGGCTGACGCGGGACAATTTCTACCTGTACGGCCATTCGTGGGGCGGCATCTTGGGAATCGAGTATGCGCTCCAGTACCAGGAGCATCTCAAAGGCCTCATCATCTCCAACATGATGGCCAGTATTCCCGCCTACAACGAGTACGCCCAGAACGAGTTGATGCCCGAGCTGGACCCGGCGGTGCTGGCGGAGATTCTGGAATACGAGGGGGCTGAGGACTACGAGAATCCCCGCTACATGGAACTCCTCGTAACGAACTATTACACCAAGCACATCTTGCGCATGCCGCCGGACCAGTGGCCTGATCCGGTCAATCGCGCCTTCGCGAACATCAACCCCGGCGTGTATGTCCTGATGCAGGGTCCGAGTGAGATGGGTGCGAGCGGGAGGTTGGAGTTCTGGGACCG
Source organism: Gemmatimonadota bacterium (assembly GCA_039589615.1). GTDB lineage: Bacteria > Gemmatimonadota > Gemmatimonadetes > Gemmatimonadales > GWC2-71-9 > B3T1B10. The sequence goes on along the minus strand of JBDHHA010000061.1, from coordinate 15,035 downwards.
CACCGACGACCTCGCGAGCATATCCGTGCCGACGCTGGTCATTGGCGCGGCGCACGACACGATGGATCCGGAACACATGGAGTGGATGGCGAACCAGGTCCCCAGCGGACGTTACCTGCACTGCCCCGAGGGAAGCCATATGGCAATGTATGACGATCCAGAAGTGTTTTTCGACGGACTGGTTCGCTTCATCAAGGATGTGGACGCCGGGCGACTCTAAGAAACCGCTCATCAAAGCTTTTTCATCCGTCAGTCAATTTCGTTTCACGTCCTCGGTCTCAATAATTCAGTCTACGACCAGAGACTGAGGAGCGTTTACCGATGAAATGGATGCGACTTGCCGTCGTCGCGACGGCGCCGGCGTTTATCGCGTGCGGCGGAGGTGAAGCCGTCCGCATCGAGCGTGACGCGCTGGTGCCATTCGCCTCGGTGCCCGACCGGATGGATGTCGAGAGTAATCCGGCAACTCCTGCCCGCATAGCACTCGGGCGACACCTCTACTACGACACCCGATTGTCCCTCGACGAGAGCATGTCGTGCAATACGTGCCACGACCTTGCGACGTATGGTGTCGATGGAAACCCCACGAGCGCTGGGATCAGCGGTGAACTTGGGGGTCGGAACTCACCTACCGTATACCATGCTGCTGGGCACATGGCCCAGTTCTGGGACGGCCGAGCGGCAGACGTGGAGGAACAGGCCAAAGGTCCGATCCTCAATCCCGTCGAGATGGCCATGCCGTCCGAGATCGAGGTGATGACCCGCCTCCGTGGTATCCCCGAATACGTCAGCGCGTTCGAGGCGGCGTTCCCCGGCGACCCGAATCCCATGACGTACGACAACCTCGGCAACGCGATTGGCGCGTTCGAGCGCGGTCTCGTGACACCGTCGCGATGGGACGAGTATCTGGCGGGGGAAGAGGATGCTCTTACGCCAGACGAACGGGAAGGACTCGCGGCGTCCCTGGAAGCAGGATGCCAGGCGTGCCACGCCGGCGCCTACGTGGGGGGGAACTTGTTCCAGAAGCTGGGATTGGTCGAGCCGTGGCCGAGCCAGACCGATCCGGGGCGCTTTGCTGTCACCGGGGAAGAGGCCGACCGGATGATGTTCAAGGTGCCGTCACTCCGGAACGTGGCACAGACGGGCCCGTACTATCACGACGGCTCGGTGACCACACTCTGGGAGGCGGTGCAGCTCATGGACACACACCAACTGGGGCGTGCGCTGACCGACGACCAAATCCGCGCGATCCTCGTGTACTTGGAAGCACTGACAGGTGAGATCCCCACGGATTACATCGTGCAGCCGGAGCCGTTCGGGCTGTAAGGCAACAACGCCGGCATAAAAGGGCCGCTCTTCAGAGCGGCCCTTTTTTTTGATTGACGGAAAGGTCTCTGTATGAGATCATTGCAGTATCCCCTAGCAGGCGAGGTCCTGTGATAAAAGACATCCATCGTGACGTGTCTTCCGGCTACGTCGCGCTCCTGGCGCTCATCGTGGCGACGGCGGTTGTGGTGTTCGCGTTCGTACGAGGCATTCAGGCAGAATCGGCTGTGCAGATCATCGCGGCGGTGGTCGTGTTGGTCGTGATTTCCGTGGGATATGCCGGGTTCTTCATCGTGAATCCGAACCAAGCGCTGGTGCTGCAGCTCTTCGGCAGCTATGTGGGAACTGCCAAGCGGCCGGGTCTCCGATATGCCAATCCGTTCTACACCAAGAAGCGTGTGTCGCTCCGGGTGCGGAACTTCGAGACCGAAAAACTGAAGGTGAACGACGCCCACAGTAATCCGGTGGAGATTGCGGCAGTGGTGGTGTGGCAGGTGGTGGACAGCGCCGAGGCACTTTTCGAGGTGGATGATTATCAGGAGTACGTCCACGTGCAGAGCGAATCCGCGCTGCGAGGCTTGGCGACCAACTACCCCTACGACGCCCACGAAGAGGGAGAGAAGGCGCTGAGCACCCATCTCAGTGAGGTGGCCCAGCAACTCCAAGTACAAATTCAGGCACGCATGGAGAAGGCCGGCGTGAAGATCATCGAGGCTCGCATCAGCCACCTTGCCTATGCGCCGGAGATTGCGTCAGCGATGCTGCAGCGCCAGCAGGCGACGGCCATCATTGCGGCACGCCAGAAGATCGTCGAGGGCGCCGTGAGTATGGTCGAGATGGCATTAGATGCGCTCTCTTCGCGAAACGTCGTGGAGCTCGACGAGGAACGAAAAGCGGCGATGGTCAGCAATCTGCTGGTCATTCTCTGTGGCGACCGCACGCCGCAGCCCATCGTGAATGCGGGGTCGATCTCATAGGCCGGATCGCGTGCCTGCAGCGTCCGCCTAAGATGACGATGCCGCTGAGGAGAGTTGCGGGAACGCTGTGGACCCTGGGCGCCGGTGTGTTCTTCCTGTCGAGCCAGGTCGCTGCCCAGGACCCCCAACGCGATGGTACGAGGACGGCGATCCCATCGGCAAGGGCAGTCGAACGGTCGGGGACGATAGACATCGACGGACGGCTGCTCGAGGACGGCTGGTTGCTCGCCCCCGTAGCGACGGGGTTCGTGCAGCTGGAGCCGATCGAAGGGGCTCCGGCCGAGGAGCAGACTGAAGTTCGCGTGCTGTTCGATGAGGCTGCCGTGTATGTCGCCGCGCGCATGTACGACAGCGAGCCCGCTTCCATCGCCGACCAACTCGTGCGCCGGGATAGCCCGGGACAGTATGATCGCTTCGAGGTCGCGTTCGACCCCAACCGCGACCGACGAACAGCCTACCTGTTCTCGGTCAGCGCCGCCAACGTCCAGGCCGATGTTTATTTCTTCGACGACAGCGAGGCAGACGCAGCGTGGGATGCGGTGTGGATGTCTGCGGTCCAGCGCGACTCCCTCGGCTGGACGGCGGAGCTACGCATCCCCTTGTCCCAGATGCGCTATGAGGCCTCAGGTGACCAGCAGCGTTGGGGGGTCAACTTCTTCCGACGCCGCATCCGCACCAACGAGGAGACACACTTTGGACTGATCTCGCAATTGCAGCACGGGATGGTGAGCCAGTTTGCGACTTTGGAGGGTATGCAGATCCCGCGGGCGTCACAACTGGTCGAGTTTCGTCCGTACGTGCTCGGGAGCTCGTACACGGCGCCGTCTGTGCCGGGGGATCCATTTTTCGACGGGGCTGAATTCGATTCGCGAGCCGGTATGGATTTCCGCTACGGGCTGGGCGCCCAATTCACGCTCGATGCAACCATCAACCCCGACTTTGGTCAGGTGGAGGCCGATCCGGCGGTCATCAATCTCACGGCCTTCGAGACCCGATTCGAGGAGCGCCGTCCGTTTTTTGTCGAGGATGCGCAGATTTTCAACTTCTCACTCTCGGCAGGGCAGGATCTCTACTACAGCCGGCGCATCGGCGGTCGACCGCACGGCCGTCAACCACCCGGCGCCGAATTTGTCGATGTGCCGGACGCCGCCACCATCGTGGCAGCCGCAAAGGTGACCGGCCGGACGACCCGTGGGTTGTCGGCGGGCGTGTTGGCGGCCCTGACCCGGGAGGAAACGGGGCTGGCTTCGTACACAGGGGCACAGCCCACCGAATCGTTCCGAGTGGAGCCACGAACCGGGTTCGGGGTCTTTCGACTCCAGCAAGACTTCAACGGTGGTGCGTCCACGATCGGCGGGATCGCCACCGTGCTGAGCCGCGATCTGCAGGGCGACGGCTCGTTCAATTTCCTGCCCCGCACGGCGCTCAGCGCGGCGATCGATTTTGAGCATCAGTGGGGCGACCGCACATGGGCCGTGTTCGGATATGTCTCCACGAGTCACGTGCGCGGCGACTCGACGGCGATGATCCGAATCCAGCGATCCAGCAACCACTTCTTCCAACGGCCCGACGCCCTGCGCCTCGAGGTGGATTCGTCGGCGACGTCGCTCTCCGGAGTGGACTGGCGGTTCACGTTTGCGCGCCGCCGGGGTGAGCACTGGACGGGCTCGGTGTGGTTGGCCGAGACCACGCCGGAATTCGAGATCAATGATCTCGGCTTCAGTCGCAGGCAGGAGGCGCTGGACGGCGGCGCCCGCCTGCGATATCAGGAGATCAGTCCGGGACCCCTGCTGCGCAGCTACAGCACCACATTTTCGACCCACCAGAACTTCAGCCACGACGTGCTCGAGGATCCGTGGTCGTTCGACTCCTGGCAGCGGGGTCATGTGTCCGGCCAGTTCAGCCTGGAAGGGGAGTTCGAGCTGCTCAACTATTGGGAGATCGAAGCGGACCTGAGCCTCCGCCCCCAAATGATGGATCGCACCGCGACCCGCGGCGGTCCACTCATGCTCTCCCCGCGATCCCACACCGTGGAAGTGGGGTTACAGACCGATCGCCGCAAGCGTTTCAATCTCGGGACCGGAGTCAATTATCAGTGGTCGCAGTTGGATGCGGGGTGGGAGGTCGCGTTGGGGGTGTGGATGGACTTCCGTCCCTCTCCCCTCGTGGAGTTGGAGGTCGGGCCACAGTACAGTCGCAGCCGCACCGCGGCCCAGTACGTTTCCACCACGGATGCGCTGCCATACCAGCCGACGTTCGGCTCGCGCTACCTCTTTGGGGACATCGAGCGCCAGGAGCTGTCCCTCGAGACCCGACTGGACGTCGTGTTCAGTCCGACGATGAGCCTACAGCTCTTCGCGCAACCGCTGCTGTCGTCGGGGGATTACTTGAGCTACCGGCAACTCGTGGCGCCGGAGACGTTCGACTTCGACGTGTTCGAGGAAGGGTCCCACGAGCTGGTCGGCGGAGACGACGTCTGCCGCGGTGGGCGGACATGCCTCGACACCGACCGCCGTCGGTACTTCGACTTCGACGCCGACGGTACGGTCGACTACTCCACCGAGGACAGGGACTTCAACGTCCGGTCACTCGTGGGCAACATCGTCTTCCGATGGGAGTATCGTCCCGGATCCACGATCTTTCTGGTCTGGCAACGACTCCAGGAGGACGAAGTTCCGGTGGGGAGCTTCGATTTCGGTCGCGATCTGAGCGCCATGGTCACGGCGCCCGCTGAGAACGTCTTCATGGTCAAGGTCAATTACTGGTTCGCGTTGTGATGAATCCGCCTGATCTAATCGTCGCCGGTGGCGTGCTGCTCTCCTTCCTGTCCCTCTACCTGGCGATGCGGTTCGCGCGACGGAAGCGACTTCTCGAGAACCTTCCCACCTCGAAAACCCAAGGGGTCTTCATCGGCCTGGTCGAACTCAAGGGCACGGCCGAAGTCGAGGAACCGCTGACGAGCAACCTCGCCGCCCGGCGGTGTGTGTACTTCTCGTGGTCGGTTGAGGAGCACTGGTCCCGCACCGTGACGGAGACCTATACGGACAGCAAGGGGCGTAGCCGGACGCGGACACGCCGGGAGAGTGGTTGGAAGACCGTGGCGGACGGCGGCGACGAGATTCCGTTCTATCTCCAAGATGACACGGGTGTGATACAGGTCGTTCCAGACCGTGCCAAGGTCGAGCCGGTCACCGTCTTTTCGGAGACCTGTGGGCGAAGCGATCCGCTGTACTACGCAAAGGGGCCTCCTGGAGCCGTGTCGCACTCGGATCACCGGCGGCGGTTCGTCGAGAAGGCCATACCGCTGCATGCGCCGTTGTACGTGGTGGGGAAGGCGCGGGAGCGCCAGGACATCGTGGCGCCCGAGGTCGCGTACGACGCCGATGCGCCAGTGTTCCTGATCTCCACGGGCACGGAGGAGAAAGTGACGTCGAAGCTGGGGTGGGTTGTCGTGGCGTGGACTGTTTTGGCGTTGCTGCTGTGGACCGGAGGCCTCATCGGTCGGGATGCAGCATTGGAGCTGGATCCGGCTGTCCGGTGGCCGCAATGGATTCTGTTCGCCGCGATCTACGTGCCCGTCTGGATCCTCGGCTGGATGTGGATGGTGTACAACTCCTTCGTGCGGTTGCGCCGGCGGGTGGATCACGCCTGGAGCCTCATCGACATTCAGCTGAAGCGACGACACGACGTGGTGCGGCAGGTGGTGGACGTCGTCAAAGGTTTGCGGGATTACGAGCGCAAGGTGCAGACGGAAGTTGCACAGTTACGTGGTCAGGCCGAGGCCGAGCCCAGAATTGCCGGCGCAGAACTTCGCGGCTGTGTTGGTGTGAGCCGGGTGATTGTCGAGCGCTACCCCGAGCTCCGGGCGCACGAATCCTTCCTGCGGCTGCAGAAGCTCTTGGTCGAGACCGAACAGCGCATAGCACTGGCGCGAGAGTACTTCAACGAGATCACCACGTACTACAACGTGCGGCTGGAGCAGATTCCCGATCGGTGGATCGCCAAGACATCAAGACTGAAACCACGGGCGCTCTGGGAAGCAGGGGATTTCGAGCGGGCGCCGGTCGAGGTGTCGCTGGCCTCGTGACGATGTGTTGGGCATATCCAATGGAATCAAGGCGCCTGATACCGAACCTCGAGGAACTGACTCAGCAGGTCGAAGTCCTTCCGGTTGGCCGTCAGCACCACGGCATCGTAACTCATGGCAGTTGCGGCGAGGAGAGCGTCGTTGCGCAGCACGCGCAGCCTCGCCGCACTGAGGCGTCTCCGCGCGGCAATCTCGGCGAGGACCTGGCCGGATACTATCCATGCGGGGGGAGGGGGATTCAGTAATCGGCCGTGAGTGCGAGCCAAGGTTCCGAGTGCGGTCAGCACTCGACTCACCGACTCCGTCTGCGCGCCCGCCCACAGTTCCTGCAACGCAATGGTCGTGAGAAAGAGGTCTAATCGCCCACCGGGCTCCAATTCACCTGGAGCTACACCTGCCCGGAGCCAGTCGATCCATATGTTCGTATCGGGAATGACGTTCACGAGCGAGGGCGAGGGGTGAGTGGGGACCGGTAACCCCGAAATGCATCCCGTCCCGAAGCAAGCAGTTCGTTGAGTCCGCGCTCGAAGTCGTACGCGTCCAGCATGCGGTCGATGGCCTCGGTCTCGGTGTCCACACCGAGGTAGCGCTGCACGCGCTTGAGCTTGGCCCCATCGATGTTGAGGGTTTTGCGCATCTTGCGGCCCATGACGGATTCGCTCCGAATCTAGGTATGTATGATATATGTATATCATCCATATACTGCAAACCGGTGCGAAACCGTGCAGGCGAATCCATTCGTGAATCTTTCCTAAGAAACACGTCCTCTCACCAAGGGTATGCAGACCGGTGGCAAGCTGCCGGGAGATGCCGCCAACCTTTCAATACAGTTCAGAGCCGGAGACGCCGATCATGACTCACCGAATCGGAGCTACAGTACTCATCACGCTGTTCTCACTCTCAGTTCCAACAGCCGCACAGGAGATCATCGAGGCGGCCCGGCGCGGTGACGTTGCCGCCGTGACGCAGTTGCTGGCTCGAGATTCCACGCTCGTGCGGAGCGTGGACGAGCGTGAGTGCACTCCACTGCATTTCGCTGCAGACAACGGAAACGTCGAGCTGGTCGAGCTGCTCCTCGAGCGTGGTGCGGCTCTCGAGGCGAGAGACGTGGACGGCGATACGCCGCTTTTCTGGGCAGCCCATGCGGGAAATGCTGAAGTCTTTGAGGTGTTGATCGCGGGAGGTGCTGACCCGAACGCCAGCAACACGCGACACCAGACACTGCTGCACTATGCGGCGAGAGGAGGATCAGCCGCGGTCATCGAGATGGTGCTGGCTCGGCCCGTCGACATCAATGCGAGGGACCGGGACAATGGAGTGCCCCTTCACAGGGCGGTGCTGTGGAACCACAGGGAAGCTACCCGACGCTTGATTGCCGCCGGCGCCGACCTCGAAGCGAGAGACGCCTACGAAAGGACCCCGCTGCTCTTGGTGGCCAGGGAAACCGGCAGTGCGGAAATGGCCGCGCTGTTGGTCGATGCAGGCGCCGACATCAACCCGGTCGATCGATTCGGGGATACTCCCCTCAGCTTGGCCGCGTGGCGCGGTTTCGGCGGCGTGATCGATGTGCTCCTCGACAACGGCGCCGACGTGCCGACGGCAGGGCCCCAGGCCACACAGCTCACGAGGTTCGCGGCCGATTATGGACTGGTGCGCCTGTTCGGGATCCTCGAGGAGGCGGGGGTCGATCTCACCATCAGGAATGACAACGGCGGTACCCTGCTGCACTCGGCGAGCGCCGGCGGATCGCGGGATCTCGCCGAGAGCATGCTCGAGCGGGGGTTCGACGTCAACGAAGCAGATCGTTACGGCTGGGCGCCCCTGCATCACGCCGCCGATAAGGGTCGCAGCGATGTCGTTGAGTTGTTGGTTGGGAGGGGCGCCGATATCAATGCGAGAACCATGTCGGGGAATACACCCCTCAACATCGCCCAGGCGAGCAACAGGGACGAGACCACCAGGCTGTTGTTGGAAAACGGTGCGGTCCCCGATCCTCAGGCATTTCCGTCACTGAACGGACCATATTTCGCTCAGGTGGCGCCCGACATGGAGCCGGTGCTGTTTGCACCGGACATCGTCTCCTCCAACCGGTTCATGCATGGGACCGTGACGTTCTCTCCCGACGGATGGGAGGCGTTTTGGCCCACGTCTGTCCCGCGTGACTCAGGGTACACGCTGGGGAGGATCGTCACCGCGAGACTTACGAACGGTCGCTGGACGCCGCCGGAGCCGTCACCGTTTGCCGGCGTCCTCGGTCAGGGCAACGACATTCCCTTCTTTTCACACGACGGTGCCAAGCTGTACTTCCTCTCGGGGCGTCCCGACGCCGGAGGCCAATCCGGCGGGGAGCGGATCTGGTTCACGGAGAGAGCCGACGCTGGCTGGTCCGAGCCAACGTTGATCGACGGGGGGCCGAATTCACTGGAACTGCACTGGCAGTTCTCCGTGGCGGCCAACGGCAACATCTACGTAGGGTCCAGGGGCGACATCTCCGTGTCACGTCTTGTCGACGGGGAGTACGCGACACCGGAAAGACTCGGGGATGTCGTCAACTCAGAGTATGACGAAAGTTCTCCCTACATCGCGCCGGACGAGAGTTACCTCATCTTCGATCGGCTGGGCGCACCGGACGGCGTGGGATCGGCCGACCTGTACATCAGTTTCAGGCGATCGGATGACAGTTGGACTGCGCCTGTGAACATGGGGGAGCCGATGAACTCTCCCGCCCACGACCGATGCCCCATCGTCACGTACGACGGCCGGTATCTGTTCTTCACGAGCCACAGGAACGGCAACTCCGACAACTACTGGGTGGACGCCAGGATCATCGAGGGGTTCAGGCCGCCGGAGCTGAGATAATCCGGGCCAATCTCTGACTGCCCTTCTCCGTGCGTGCAGGGTAGCGGTTCGCCAGCCCTGGCTGCATATCTCGGCATCGCTCGACTGCCGAGGACACCATGCGTATTGCCGAGAAGGCATTGACCGGAGCGTTCGTTGCGGTCTTGACATTGCTCGTTGTGCCATCCGCCACCGCCCAAGTCACAGCCATCCGCGCCGGCCGCCTCATCGACCCCGAGTCCGGCACCGCGGCAACCGACCAGATCATCCTGGTCGAGGACGGGAGGTTCCAAGCGGTGGGTCCGAACGTCAGCATCCCGACCGGCGCCGACGTCATCGACCTGTCCCACCTCACGGTGTTGCCGGGGTTGGTGGACGCCCACAACCACCTGGCCCTCACCTATAAAGAAGAGCCGGAAAACAACGTCTATTATCTGACGTACGTGCTCGAGAGCACACCGCTCCGGGCCATCCAGGCGGCGTCCAACGGCATGCAGATGCTGTCGTCGGGCTTCACCATCGTCCGCGACATGGGGAACGCCGGCAACTATGCCGACACGGCGCTGCGCATTGCCATCGAGCAGGGGTGGATTCCCGGTCCGACGATCATCAACTCGGGCATCATCATCGGCGGGATGGGGGGACAGTTCTGGCCCACGCCCGAAATGGCGATGAACAAGAACATCGTGTATCCCGAATACCTCGACGCCGACACGCCCGACGAGATCGTCAAGGCGGTGCGCCAGAACGCTCTCTTTGGCGCGACAGTGATAAAGATCTGCGTGGACTGCAAGCCGTGGGGCTATTCGGTAGATAACATCCGGCTCTTCATCGAGGAGTCGGCCAAGGCCGGCCTGAAGGTAGAGGGTCACGTGCAGACGGTGGACGGCGCTCGCCGGGCCACCGAGGCGGGCATCTGGTCCATCGCCCACGCCAGCGGTCTCACCGATGAGATGCACAAGAGGATGGCGGAGAAGGGAATCTTCCGGGCCGGGACCGAAACCCCGATTACCCTCGAGGGTCACACCTCCCAGGCCCGCTACGAGCGGACGGTGGCCGGGCTCCAAAACGCCTACGAAAACGACGTGCCTCTCACGTTCTCGACGGACGCGGACTATTATGTGCCAGGCATGACCCGCGGTGAGGTGGCCATCGAGTTCATCGAGACGTGGAAGGCCGCGGGCATACCCACCGTCGACATCCTCCGGGCGATGACGACGAACGGGTACTTGGTCAGCGAGACGGAGAGCGAACGGGGTCCCATCAGGGTGGGCCTCATCGCCGATCTCATTGCCGTCGCAGGCAATCCGCTCGAGACCATCGACGCGTTGCGCGACGTGCAGTTTGTGATGAAGGACGGCATGGTGTTCAAGCAGGACGGGATCATGATGCCGGAGCAGTTTTTCCATGGCGGACCGGTGAACGGTTGGAACATCCGGTAGGTGTCTTTCACGGAGACATCGTAGCTCTGGAAGCAGGCGTGTACAGCGAGTGAGCCGTCCCCCGCTCAGGACGAGGATCGAAGGAAGCCTCAGCATAAACTCATTTCTTTTTCACGATCGGCGGGCGTACATGCCGCTCTGAAGATCTCTTGTTCAATCTTGGGGGTAAGGCACCATGAAAACCATCGTCCGTCATCTGATCGCCGCGTGTGCGGTCTTCGTCGTCGTCTCCCCGGCGCTGGCCCAACAGGCTCAGGAAGACATCCAGACGGCTCTCGCGGAAGAGGCCATCGTCGTGCAGAAGATCATGGTGCCGATGCGGGACGGCATTCGGCTGGCGACGGATGTGTACCGCCCGCGAAACATCAGCGAGCCGGTGCCGATCATCTTTTCGAGAACCCCCTACAACTTCAATACCTATCGGGACGGCGAACCGAGTTCCCGGTCGGGGAGGTCGGCCCTCCAAGCGGTTCGGCGGGGGTACGCCTACGTGGTGCAGAACGAGCGGGGGCGATTCTTCTCCGAGGGAGAGTGGGACATCCTCGGGCCGCCGCTCACCGACGGCTACGACGCCCTGACGTGGATGGCCGAGCAACCGTGGTCCAACGGCAAGGTGGGGACGATCGGGTGTTCGTCCACGGCTGAGTGGCAGATGGGATTGGCGTCCCTGGACCATCCGGCCCACGCGGCCATGGTGCCTCAGGGCTTCGGCGCCGGTGTGGGGCGCGTCGGCGAGTTCTACGAGCAGGGCAACTGGTATCGCGGCGGCGCCGAGCAAATGCTGTTCTTTGCGTGGCTCTACGGCAACCAGAACAACCAGCGCCCCATGTTCCCCAGCGACATGTCCCGGGAAGACATGGTGCGGGTGTCGCGCTACTTCGACCTGGCCCCCGAGATGCCCCGGGTGGATTGGGCCGAGGCGCTGTGGCATCTGCCGGTGATGGATATCATGAAAGCCGTGGACGGCCCGAAGGGCATCTTCGCGGACTCGATGCCCGTCGCCACCGGCGGCGCCATGATCCAACGGGCCCCCAACGATCCGGCGTGGTATCGCGGCGGCCTCTACCACGACGACATGCCGTTCGGTGTGCCGAGCATGTGGTTCATGTCGTGGTACGATGTGTCGGTGAGCCCCAACCTGGCGTTATTCAATCACGTGGCACAGAACGCCGAGGATCCCGAGGTCCGCGACAACCAGTTTGCCGTGGTCTCCCCGGTGACCCACTGTGGCTACACCCGGGCCACGGAGAACACGATGGTGGGGGACCGCGACGTGGGGGACGCGCGGATCGCCGACTACGACGCGCTGGTCTACGGCTGGTTCGACCACTGGCTGAAGGGGGAGCAGAACGGGATCACCGACACGCTGCCGAAGGTGCGGTACTACACCATGGGCAGCAACGAGTGGCAGACGGCGGGGACATGGCCGCCGGAGCGCTCCGAAATGGTGACCTACTATCTCAACAGCGGCGGAAACGCCAACAGCCTCTTCGGCGACGGTCGACTCACGACGCAGCAGCCCGGGCGGCAGGACAACCCGGACTCCTTCACGTACGATCCCATGAATCCCGTGGTCTCCCACGGCGGGAACGTCTGCTGCACCGGCAACGCGGTCCGCGCCGGTGCGCTCGACCAGCAGGAGATGGAGCAGCGAGACGACATCCTCGTCTACACATCGGATCCCCTGGAGACCGGGGTCGAGATCAGCGGATCAATCGAGATCACGCTGCACGTCTCCTCAGACGTGAAGGACACGGACTTCACGGTAAAACTGGTGGATGTGTACCCCGACGGGACGGCGTACAACCTGGACGAGACCATCCTGCGGGCGCGTTATCGCGAGGGGTACGACAAGATGGTCTTCATGGAGGAAGGGGAGGTCTACGAGCTACCCCTGAGCTCCATGTCCACGAGCAACTACTTCGCCGAAGGGCACCGCATCCGGATCGAGGTCTCCAGCAGCAACTTCCCGCGCTTCACCCGCAACATGAACACGGGGGGGAACAACTACGACGAAACGGAAGGGGTGGTGGCCCACAACTCGGTGCACCACTCCAGGCAGTATCCGTCGCAGATTCGCTTGCCGATAGTGAGGCGGCCGAGGACCTAGAACCGCTCTTTGCTCAACGCCACGGGCGGTCCGTCGCCCGGCCCGAAGGGAAGCAGGCGCACCCGGTAGGTGTAGGGCCGGGCGGGCACACGGTATTGGGGATGAATCACCGCGCCCCAGGATGTGTCGCCGCCGACGCCCATTTGCCGGTGGTCGAGGTCCAGCACCACATAATCCCGGGGCTCGAGGTCGAAGGTGTGGCGGTAGGTCTTCTCGTCTCCTTCGTCGAGGTCCTCGTCCTCGTACAGCAGAGCGCTCACCTCGAGCAGTGAGTCTCCCACCGCCAGCAACCCAACGCCGTCGTCGTTGGTCAACGCGATCCAGCGGACGTCGGTGCGGTTGCCGGTCTCTTGGGGCCGGATGTACGGGTACCCCATCTGCTCAACCAGCCTCTCGTGCACCCCGACGGCGGTACTGGTCTTTCGGTCGGCGTAGCTCTCGTGTGGGCCTCGTCCAAACCATCGTACCTGCCCGAACGCCCTCGGCAGCGTGAGGGTCATCCCCATCTTCGGGAGATCGGGGAGGTCGATGCTCCCCGGCGTGAAGCTGTTAGTGACGACCACCTCGCCGTTGCCGAAGACGTGGTACTTGGTCACGTGCCGTGAACCCCCCGCCGGCAGGATCCACGTCACGTCGATCTCCACGTCCCGGTCGGAGTTCTGCCGGTACTCCACCCGGCGGAGCGTGGCGTTCCGGCCCGCGTCGCGCCACACGCCCTGTCTCCGAGGCATGTCGTTGCCGTAGTCGTTGTCAGTTGGCGGGCGCCAGTAGTTGGGCTGGGGTCCCGTGCGGATCAGATCGACTCCCTGGTACCGATACGAGGCGATAGTTCCGGCCGCGAGATCGAAGGCCAACTCGAAATCGCGTGCTTCGCCTCGCAGGACGAGCCGGTCACCAACCACTGACCGTGAGATCTTGGCGGTCTTCCGAACGTCGACCGCCACACGGTCCTCGTGGAGCGGAAGGCGGAGTTGCTCCCAGGCCACGTCACGATCGGGGAACCCCAACTCCGACATGTTGCCCCGGAACGCGAGGTTGAGGAAGTACTCCACGCCCGGCTTGGGATTGATGGTGGGGAGGGGAAGGTGCACGGTTCCCACTGAGTGGGGAGGTACATCGAGCCGGCTGAGCTCACCGCGCGCAATGGTGCTGTCATCCGCAGTGATCTCCCAATGCAACGAGAACCCACTCAGGTCGATGAAGTCGTATCGGTTGACGATCTCCAGCTCGCCGGCGAGCAGATCCAACGGCCGGACCGCGATGGGCTGGTAGACTTTCTTGACTTCCCGCGCGTGAGGATTGAGAGAGCGGTCCGGGGCCACCAGGCCGTTGATGGAGAAGTTGCCGCCGTGGCGCCCCGGGCCGAAGTCGCCGCCGTACCCCCAGGACGTCTCGCCGTCGCGCTCCAGGGAAAATCCCTGGTCCACCCAGTCCCAAATGAAGCCGCCCTGCAGCTGCTCGTGCTCGTGGATGAGATTCCAATAGTCGACGAGGTTCCCGACGCTGTTTCCCATGGCGTGGGCGTACTCGCTCAGGATCAGCGGGCGGGCGCGGTGCTGGGCAGCGTAGTTGGCGAGGGTGTAGACCCGGGCGTACATGGGAAAGAACACGTCGGTGTGGGCGCGCTGGTCGGCCATCTCGAAGACAACCGGGCGGGTCGGGTCGCACTCCTTGGTCCAATCGTACATGGACACGAAGGCCTCTCCGTCGTCCGCCTCGTTCCCTAGCGACCACAAGATCACCGATGCGTGGTTCTTGTCCCGTTCCACCAGTCGCCGCACGCGGTCGAGGTGCGCCGCCCGCCATGCGGGATTGTCCGCTAAGGTGGTGTCCGAGTGGCGTCGCGTTCCGTTCGACTCGAGGAATGCCTCATCGACGACGTAGAGTCCGTACTCGTCGGCCAGCCGGTACCAGGCGGGATCGTTGGGGTAGTGGCTCGTCCGCACCGCGTTGATATGCAGCTGCTTCATGAGTTCCATGTCGAGCAGCATGAGGCTGTCCGTCATGTACCGGCCCGTCTCGGGATTGTGCTCGTGCCGGTTGACGCCGCGCAGGGTCACGGGCACGCCGTTCACCTGCAACAGCCCGTCGCGCATTTCCACGGTTCGAAAGCCCACCCGGTGACGCAACACCTGGCGCACCGCGCCGTCGCCGTGCTCGAGACTCAGGAGCAGCGTGTAGAGGTTGGGGGTTTCGGCGGTCCACCGGCGAACGTCGTCGACCGTTCGTTGAAACCGCGCTTGGCTTTCGGCCCC
>JBDHHA010000060.1:0-23029 GCA_039589615.1 Gemmatimonadota bacterium | reverse complement strand
CTGCCCTTTCCGCGCGCTCCTACACCTGCCGACCTGGGCGGACCGCCGTCGTACGTTCGAGCGCGTCGCTGCGTCGCTCCGGCCCGGGGGCCGGTTCGCCTGGAACGCCCTTGCCTTCGATCACGGGATCGCCGCGCGTCTCGACGGAGAGCATCAGGACGAGCCCGTGCCGCACACGATCCGGCACTCGGTGGGGGAAAACAGGATTGACATAACACTCGACGGCGGCGGAAAGAGCTCACTCTGGTGGGCAACCAAGAACGAGTGGCTCGGACTTATCGACGTTGCCGGCCTCCAACTTGACGCGCTCTACGCTGGCTTTGCCGGCGAGCCGTTTACCGACGATAGCCGGGAGTACGTGTTCGTCGCCCGCCGCTGATTGAGGAAGGCCCTTGAGTTGTGGAGCTAGGGATTCTGTCACAAACTGGGGATCGAGCCGCTGGCGAGGGATCGCGTCGTGGCTGATGCGCAATCCCGTTAGACAGCAGTGTGATGTCACATGGCACACAGTCTCGCACTTTGGGGGAGCACAGACGGACAATGAGAATACGATTCACGGCGACTGGCGTCGCCATCATCGCTATGGTATCGGCTCCGCGACCTGCTGTGGCGCAGACAGCCGAGGAAGTTATCGATCGACACATAGCGGCGATTGGTGGAAGGGCGGCTCTCGCGTCAGTTGAGACCATGCGGTACGTCCGCACGGTGTTCAACACTGACGGTGATGTCACTACCCAACAGAGCCGCCGCACGATCTACAGGAAGCGCCCCTATTTCCACCGGAACGAGGATCCTGAGACTGGCAGGATATACATCTCGGACGGACGGGCCGCCTGGTCGGGCCGATTAGGTGCTGAGGAAGACAGCGTCATCTGGAGCGAGGCGCGTGTGCTCCAAAGTCGTGACTTGGATCTCGACCGGCTGTTTGGCTCATTCATCGGGTTCGCAGAGAAGGGGCACGTCGCGGAGTACGCGGGTAGGGTAGAGCGGGAGGGTGTTCAACTGGATGTGGTGCGGGTCACGTGGACGGAGGGAGACCAATGGGAGTTCTACTTTGACTCGGCAACGGGGCTGTGGTACGGCATGAACGGGCACCCGGAGAACATGGATGATCTAACACGAGTGGATGATTACCGCAGGGTTGGTGGCATTTTGGTGCCGCACCGTAACAGTACGATTGACAGACTGCCTGGTGGCGGAACGCGACTGCACGAGCGGCACTATAGCGACATTGTGTTCAACGTGGCCATCGCCGAGTCCATGTTCTTGCGTGACGCCCAGTGAATTCCCGGACGGTCGTGTTGGACGCTGCGGTCTACCAAATGCACGCATCCTGATGCACAGAGCCGTTAGGCAGACCCTCGGACGGAGGAGCGGACAACGATGATCGGTCCACGTGACGACCTCCATCATGAGACAGCACGAGCCTGGGATGTCGTCGCCCGAGGTAAGTACCGTGCAGAGTTCGACGAGCATGTCGCGTTGCTTAGGTCGGGGCGCCACAACCTCCTTGCGCCGGAATTTGCCGTTCTGGCTCCACTGCTGCCGGGATCGCATGTCGTTCATCTTCAATGTTCCCACGGCCTGGACACGCTGGGCCTGTTGAATGCGGGAGCGGACTCGGTGCTGGGAATCGACATCAGCGCGGAGATGATCTCGCAGGCGCGTGAGAAAGCTGCGGCGCTGAACATGCCGGCAGAATTCATCTGCGCCGACGCCGTTGCCCCTCCTGTCGCGCTCACCGAGACCGCGGACATCGTGTATACGGGCCGAGGGGCGGTGCCGTGGATCCTGGACCTCGGAGCGTGGGCCGCATCGGTACGGCGGCTCTTGCGACCAGGCGGTCATCTCTTTCTGTTTGAGGGTCATCCGCTTGACGCGCTTTGGGAACGGGATGCTGATCATCTGGCCCCTCGTGCGGGGGTGAGCTATTTCGACGATGACGCCAGGGAACATCCTGGGTTTCCGTCCAATGTCGTGCGCCGTGAGCTCGGCAACGACCGTCCCCAGATGCGTGAGCGCCATTGGCGGCCGGGCCAGGTCATCGATGAGCTACTAGAAGCTGGCGTATCGCTGCTGCACTTCCGGGAGTACCCCACGCAGTTCTGGGATCAGTTTCCGAACTGGCCTGGTGGTGTTCGTGAAGGCCTACCTCACAGTTACTCTGTCCTCGCCAGACGAGCTGATGAAGGGCATGAGGATCTGCCGAAAACGCGTTAGGAGCTGACAACTAGGTGCGTTTCAAAGGAATGCGTTCATGACATCTGACTCAAACGAGTACAGTGGCGCACGAGCGTTGGTTGCTCTCCATGCGAAGCACCTTCGCGCGTTCGTGGCAATGTGGCGCCGTGCAGATAGCGAAGCCGTGACACTTCCCGCTTCCGCGAATCCGCACTACGCGTCACGGGCCGCGTTACTGGCTCATGTCCTGGGTTGTGCAGCGCGCTACCTGACGTGGATTTGTGAGAAGCTCGAACTTCCTGCGCCGAATCTAGAGGAGTATCCGGACCCAGGAGGCCTTGCAGCCCGTGTTGATGAGTGCCTGGAGGATGTTCTGACAGCCTGGGAGCGTCCAATGCACGGACTGACTGAGGAGACGGCCGATGCGCTTGTGTGCGAGTCGTGGTGGGGTGTCCCGTATAGCATTGACGCCATGCTAGAGCACGCGGTTATGCATCCGATTCGACATGCTCACCAGCTGGAGAAGTTACTCGCGGAGAGGTCCGGCCCTGCAGATCAGGTGTGAGATAGTGGAGTCCAGCTGATGGGCAGAGCCGTTGCCCAGACCTAAGGAGGGTTCAGGGTACAAGGGTTTGGCGTTCTTTACGAAAACGTCCGAGCCGCTCTACCTGCCCCATAATGCCGAAGTGGTCCATGCGAAGAAGATTTGGATTCCCGGCTAGAGGTCGGCTGCCAAGGCCGATGCAGCCCCCGGCGCCCATCGCGGCGGCCATCGTCGCGCTAGCCGGCTGCGTTACCGAGCGGCCCCCGTCCCCGGCGGTCACCGTGGTGGACTCGGCCGGCGTCACGGTCGTGATGAGCCATGAGGCGCAGTGGAATCAAGGCGGGGGTTGGACGGTGCCCGCCGAACCCCGCCGGGTCATTGGCGTCTTGAACGGAAGTGTGGAGTACCAGTTCTTCGACGTCGCGGCAGCTTCTCGTCAGGCGGATGGTGATGTCGTCGTGGCCGACGCCGGGTCTCACACCGTGCGACTCTACAGTTCCGACGGCGTCTTCAAGCGACTCCTGGGCGGAGCCGGCTCGGGTCCAGGTGAGTTCCAGCGTCCCACGCAGATCCTCGTACGGGCCTCAGACTCGATCGTCGTTTGGGATGACGCAGCATACCGTATCACGAAGTATGACTCGGCGGGCACCTTCGTCGGCGCCCACACCTTGAGTCGCGCGACCGTCGCAAAGGCCGTCACTCCGCCTCTCTATCCGGGGTCAACGCTGCTGCTGAGCAGCGGGGAGTTGTTGATCCGTCTCATCGAGAAGAGTAGGGACTCTCCCACGGCGAGCCGGTTTCGACAGAGAAGCGGTGCGTTGCGTGTAAATCCCGACCTCGCAGCCATCGACACCCTGATGCTCTTCGGTGACGTCGAACAGGTGTTGGTGGATTCGCCATGGGGGCCGCTGGCTCTGGTTCCGGCACTTGCCAAGAACACCTCGATCGCGGTCCAACCGACGGAGCCTAGGGTGTGCCTCGGTGAGCAGGAAGGACCCGAAGTCCTGTGCTTCGAACCGGATGGGTCCACCATTGCCCCACGATGGCTGGCAGGGCCGATCGCCGTTCGAGTAGACGAACGGGAGGTGAGCGCTTGGCGCGAGACAACACTCGAACTGTACGAGCAGAAGCTGAGGCCGGACGACGCACGGCGACTGGTTGCACAGATTCCGGTACCTGCGGTGCGGCCCGAGTACTCAGAACTGCTACTCGATCGGGAGGGAAATCTTTGGGTGAAGCGGGGACCGACTGCGAGCGGCGACGCCGAGTCGATTGAGTACTTGGTGTTTGATCGGCAGGGCGTAATGCTCGGCTCGGTGCTGCTGCCGCCGATGCGGATCCTCGAGATTGGCACCGACTATGTCATGGGAGTCTACGAGGACCAACTGGAGGTTCAGTACGTACAGATCTTGGAGATCGTGAAGCCGACATCCACCAGTGGAGCCAGCTAGCATGCCAAGTCTGGGTAGCATAGAAAGTGTAAACCGCATTGGTGCCGTCCTCGCGCACATGATTTACATCACGTGCATCCTGCTGTTCTGGGCCCGACTGGGCGCGAAGCCTCGGGTGGAGCACTGGTTGGGACTCTTGTTGATGCTGGCGTTGATTCCCTTGACTTACCTGATCCTGACGGCAAGGACCTATACGAGGCCCCCGCTCTACTACGTCCAAATCTCGTTGATGATCGCCTTCTTGGTTGTGGAGTTATTGCTCGATTACATATTGAAGATCGAATTCCGTCAGGAGCGGTGGATGGTCATCGCATACGTAATGCTCTTTTTCGGAGCCACAGGGGGTATGCTCGGTGTGGCGGCCCATGCCGGCCGTGCTTGGGCATATTCTGGTATCGTGCTGTTTCTGACAATGGCTGTCCTGGCCTTTGTCCAACGTGCAAAGACTGGTATGTAGGTGTGTGGCGAGTTGGGGCGACCCAACGAGCAGAGATTCGACATTGTTGGGCGACTGCGCCTCGGGGCTGGAAGGAGATGGTTAGCGGAATGACCAGACTTGTTCTGTCATGCTTTGTCCTCGCGGTCGGCTGGCAGCGCGTGGACGCGCAGGCTGCGCCCATGAGGGTTCCCACCGGAGCGGCGCCCGTGGTGGACGGGACGATTGCCGAGGGCGAGTGGGATGATGCTGCACAGATCCCGTTGCAGGGGGGTGAGGCGGTCTTCCTGAAGAGATCGGGCTCGAACCTGTACGTGGCGATCGAAGGGGCGTCGGGCGGCTTTGCATCGGTAGGGTTTGGCACCGTTGATACCGTCCGGATTCTGCATGCATCGACAGGTCTCATTACGGCGTCCTACGTCCGGGACAGTGGATCGTGGCGTCTGCTGCACGGATTCCGGAGTCCGGAGCGGCGGCCCGGCGAGCGATTCCGTCGTGGGGAGTCAAAATTCACGGACGAATACCGATCGGCGCAGCTCCACCAGTTTGGGTGGTTCGCCAACGTGGTGGAGGCAGGTGCTCCCACCGACATGGAGTACCAGATTCACATTGAAGGAACGGGTCCAGGTGCCGCATTCTTGTCGGTGGTGTTCTTTCAAGCGCGCGCCCGGATCCGTGTTGCCCATGCGCCATCGACCCTCGCGGACGCATCACTTGACCGCGAACTCATCTCGGGTGGCGCACATGACGGATTGGAGTTCGAGCCCCGCAGTTGGATCGAACTTCGCTGGTGAGGCAGGAACCATGAGGACTACTACCGCAGCCGAGTGGGGCACCGCTCCGGGTCCGGATAGCTCTTGCATCCGTGTGAGCATTTCAAACCATCAGGGGTATCGTCAGCGGTAACGATAGCTCAGCGCAGACTGCGAACGGCGTCCCCCCGAATCTCGAGAACCTCGAGGCGCCCGCCGTAGTGAGCCGCCAGGCCCACATCGATTCCCCAGACCCGGCCCCCGCAGAAGGACGTGACGCCAGTGCGCTGAACCGTGTGCCCCACCACCATTCGCTCGACCCCAACGCGCTCCAGCACCGAACTCAATGTGTCGCACGCCTCAGCGGTTGGCTCACGAGAGTATAGCCGGGTCCACACCGGACTCCGGTCGCCTCGGATCCACACCGGCTGCGGGGCCTCGTTCCTGAGCCACGTGCGGATCTCTTCGTTCATGCTGTCGAGGCCGCGCTCCACATGTTCCGGGAGGATGCCTCCATGAACGAAGAGACTGCTCCCGACGATGACGATGCTGTTTCTCTCCGCCAAGAGACGGGCAAACGAGCCGCCAGGAAGGAAGGCCACCGCCCTGGGTCGTCGGTCGGGCTCGAGGGACAGCAAGAAGGAGTCGAGCGCGGCGGGCGGCGCCACATCCGCGAAGTCAGCGAAACCACCCGGCGTGACGTATCGATAATCACGATACGCGTTCATCAACTCGTGGTTGCCGTTGAGGACATGCACCGCACCACCGGCCTCCTCCGCTTCTTCCCGGAGTCGCTGGAGAAGTCGGATGATGGCCTCCTCGTCATCGCCCCGGTCGAGGATATCCCCGGTCTGCACCACCACGAGGTCACCTCCGATCCAGTGGTCGGCGGAGTCGATGGCGCCTCCCAGGCGAAGGGCCGCCCGGGCGGCTTCCAGATCCCCGTGAAGATCGCCAATGGCGACAAGGCGCTCCGGAGCCTCGAACCGGATGGGGAACTCCTCCGCCGGAGGGCCGGCCTCCGTGCAGGCGGAAAGAGCCAAAGCAGCGAGTGGGAGGATGGTCAGGACGGCAGTGCGATGGTGGCAGTGCATCGGTGGTGTCTCGCCTTTGGTGGATTAGCACGGTCTCGGGGACTCGGGGAAGATACCTTCTGTTGAAGCCGGTTGCTGTAATTATGCGCAGATCTGGATATTCACGCCCTCGGTGTCCTCGCACTGGCCGCTCGACGGCCCTTGATGATGAGCGGACCGTGCGCAACTGTTGACGCATATGGAGCATCCTAGAGATTGGAGCAACAATAGGTGTGCCATGTCGAAGTCCAGACTCCTGTTCCCGCTCATCGTCATTCTCGTGGTCGCCACTGCGTGCGCGACACCGCCGCCTCAGGAGATCTCTGCCCGTGCTGACTCCGTCGTCGCGAAGTCTTGGTACAGGGATGGGCGACTCAATGCACTCCGTGACTCAGTCACGCGTACGCTTGCGGATTCAGCGGTTCAAGCGGCCCTGCTGAGGTGGGGGACGGCATACGGCTTGGCAGACTGCCCGATGCCGGTGTGGTCGCCGGTGCCGGGTGCCACGGTCGAAATGCCGTTGCTGGTGCCGGACACGTCCGACACCGTTCCCATGCCGACGGTGCGGGTCACGTGTTACAATCCGCTTTTTCGGCCACGGTGATTCAGATGTTGCGAAAAGAGATTCTGTCGAGCGGCGTTGCAGTGGTGGGGACCGGTGTGGCATTCGCCTTTCTCGAAGCCGGGGCGTTCCGCAACTTGGGCGCCGGCACGTGGCAGCGGATGACGGCGGGGCCGGGGCTGCAGGCGGCGGCCCTCGGTGCCGGGGCGACCGCCCTTCTCCTCGCCCTTGGCATGCTCGTGCGAAATCTGCTGTCACGCCGAGGCACGAGAGGAAAGGCGGCCTAGTCCACCGTTTACATCCTACCGGTAATAGCGGTTCCGCTGATACCCATTGAACGACACGACGCGCACCACCGGCAGGGGCTGATGGGTTGTGACCCGGATCATCGGCACCCGCTGGCCTTCGGCGAGCTGCTCCCGCGCGCGCTGCTCCATCCGCTCGAGCTGCTGCTGGGGAATCTCCGACCGGTCCCTACCACGCAGGGATTGCTCCATCATCTCTTCGAAGGTTGACGGCCGCACCTGGATGACGTGGTCGGCCCAGCCCCACGTGATCAGGTTGTCATCCGTCTCCGGCTCCATGATGTAGCTGATGAAATTCGCCCGGGACTGGGCAGTGGGAATCCAGTACCAGCCGGCGGCTACTTCCAGTTCCTCCGTCCGCCTCTCGACCTCCACCGACTTGAGGTAATGCCCCTGGAAGTAGTTGTCGCGGCTCATCCCAAGGGCGTAGTACACCTCCGCGTCCAACGTCGTGGGCTCCCGGAACCGGTACACCGCGATGTCGTGGTCCAGTAGCAGGGGTACCACGGCCGCCATCGCCGGCGGGAGCACGTAGCCCACGGGCCGGGTCGTGGTCTTGGTGGGCTCCCACCGCAGGTACACCGGCACGTCCCGGCGTGTATACCCGAGTTCGGCATCGTCATCGGGCATCCACACGGGCTCGGTTCCTCGGGAGCTGACCTCGTAGTCCAACACGATGGGATCGCCACCCCTGGTTCCGGCCTGGATGGCGCGCATCCGTGCGGCGGTGGTCACCGCCCGGATTGCCTCTCGCTGCTCCGCCGCCGCACGCAGGATGGTGCTCTGAGCCAGCACGCCGCCTCGGATCTGGTGATAGTAGCGCTCCTCTTCGGGGATCTCCCGCAGCGTCCCGTTCCGCATGACGCGGTGCGAGTTGCGGGGCGTCTCCAGTAGGATCCCGATGGAGTTCGTGAGGCCGGTGTACACGTGGTGCTTCCGGGCCTCCACCGACGTGGATCCCCACCCGAGCACACCGTCCACCGTGCGCGTGCCGGAGTAGTCGAAGGACGCATAGTCCTCGGCGCGTACGGCCTCGCGGATCATCGGGAAGATGTGCTCGTAGGGGTAAGCCCGAAGCTCCGCGTCGGCGGCGGGATTGAGGGTTCCCTGGTAGGTGATGACATAGGGCACCGACCCGCCGTGGTGGCCGTCCACGTGGATGTCGGGAGTCCACTCGGTCAGCACCTGGGTGACCAGCGCCTGAATCTCCTGCGACTCCAGCTTCACGTAGTCCCGGTTCATGTCGTAGCCGGCCTCGTTGGTCCGGCGGCGAACCTCGCCACCGTCCGGGTTGACCAGCGGGAGCATCAGCACGATCACGTCGTCCAACACGGACCGCAGGTCGCCGGCCACCAGCTCCTTGGCGACGAGCTGTGCAGCCTCCTTGGGCGAGACCTCGCCGCCGTGGACCGACGGTGCTATCAGGACAATGGTCTTTCCGGACCGGAGGGCATCCTGTGGGTTGGTTATTGCCGGCTGGGCGATGGTGATGAGAAACATCTCTCGGTCTAGAAGCGTGCGCGTTAGCGGCTGCATGCTCACCAGTTCGCTCACCTCGTCGAGGTCGTGCCAGAACTGCATCAATGGCACGAACGGTGTCGGCCCAGCACGGAAGTTGTTCTGCTCCTGAAAGGTCTGTGGGAGTTGTTGCGCAACGAGGCCGGTCGCCGCTCCTATGAGGAGCGCCAATGCCATCGTGATGGACGCGAAGCTGGATCGTCTGAACATGGTAGTCCTGGGGGTTGGGAAACCCGGGACGAGGATGGCACACGCGGGAGAGGTCCGGTGCGGCCCGGATTTCGAAGTGACACTCGAATGGTACGTCCGCGGTGTCTGAGGGGAAAGATCTCGCACGAGAAGGAATCGCAATAAGGTGGCACCGGCGGGAACTTGGTGGTGTATTGAAGGGACAGCCCAGCGAGCTGGGATTCATGAACATCTCTTACTTTTGCCGCGACTTCACAGGTGTGTCGGTTGCCACCTGTTTGGCTGTCGCTGCCAGTCTCTGCTGCAGTGCGCCCACCGACCCACAGGATCTTCTGACGGTCGACGTCACGGTCACCCCGAGCGTAGTGCGCCCGGGGGATTCACTCCTGGTGACGTTGACCATTGTCAATCAGACGCCCTTTCCCCTTCGGCTCCGCAGCGGAGATAGCTGTGTTGCGCTGCCGGTCGTGCACGCGGATGGCGAGCGTGTCGCGTGGGGAGGGACGGGGCTCGGGTGTTATACCGCGGTGTCGACGTTTGACGTACCGGGGGGCGGCACCCTGACGCGGGAGTTTCCTCTTGTGGCGTTCCTCCAGGAAGGGACGGCACCGTGGGGCTATTCCGTCCCGCCTCCACCCGGGACGTACGACCTGGTGATGGACATGCATGTACAGCTTGCGGACGTGGTGCGGGAGATCGTCGTGACCAACTAGATCAATACAGATTGGACCAGGAGAGTGATCTATGCGAATCACACCTTTGTTGGCTCAGTTTCTCATGATCACGGGCACACTCGGCCCATCGATCCTCTTCAGTGGCGCGGTGCACGCGCAAGTGGCGCACGTGGGCGAAGGCACCCGGGTGCGCGTGCAGACGGCGGAGCAACGCCGCGGCGATTATTGGACGGGAACGGTAAGTTCGCTGACTGGCGACACGATAATGGTGGAGATAGACGGGACCGATCGGCACATGGCGTTTCCCCGCGAGTGGATCGCAGATCTGCGGGTATCTGCGGGCATGGGACATGCGGGACGGCCTGGGGCCGGTATTGGCGCATTTGCGGGACTGGTTGTGGGCGCCATCATCGGCTTGGCAACGTATGAGGACACGACGTGCCCGGCGGTGACGACCCCCGACGACGAACTCTGGTGTGACGACACCTCCCCGCGGCTGGGACGCGCGGCCGTGGGCGGTCTCGTGGGTGCTGGGTTGGGAGCGGGGCTAGGAATCGTTGTCGGAACGCGGTTTCCACGCGAACGATGGGAGTCGATGAGTGCGGGTGGGTTGACTGCACGGCGGGGAGCAGCGCGTCAGACAATTGTCCTCGGCGCCACGATTGCGTTTTGACGCGGAGACTACAGGATAGGTGATATGGGACTTTACTTGTTGCTTGCGACCCTCATCCAGGCGGTTGTGCCGGTCGGGTTGGTCTTGATTGCGCTTGTCGTGCTGGTCCGCACCGACATTGGGCGCGACCTGCTGGATAGACTGATCGGAGCGCGGAGATCGGAGCTTGACTGGGATAATCTCCTGCGCGAGGTGGATACACTGCGTGACCACCTCCAGGAGGTGCAGGAGCGGCTGGACTTCACCGAGCGCACGATGGTAGAGCGTCCGTCGACTCCGGCATTACCGCCGTTCGAGCCAACGCCGGAGTCGATCACGCCCAACTAGCCGCGGGTGCCATGGTCACTCGACGATGATGCCGCAATGCGGTTACCTTGGCTGCGTTACGTGGGCGGCGTCCGCATCGATGCCGCCCTTGCCGCTAAGGAGAGGTCATGAGCCTTGCCCGCTTCGGCTGGAACGACGCATGGGCGGATCGGCTTGCAGCCGCGGAGTGTGCCGAGGGAATCCCGGCACGGGTGGTTGCGCAGCATCGGGATCTCTACCGTGTCCACACGGGCTCCGTGGAACTCGCCGCCCGGATTTCCGGCCGCCTCCGCCACGACGCGACGACCGTTGCTCATCTACCGGCGGTAGGCGATTGGGTCGTCATCGAACAGGACGGTTCGGAGAGCGACGGTTTCATCCACGTCGTCTTGCCACGTGTCTCGAAGTTCTCCCGGAGGGCGGCGGGGACGCGCACAGATGAACAGGTCGTCGCGGCAAACGTGGACACGGTGTGGATCATGTCGGCGTTTGGCGCCGATCTCAGCCCCGCCCGCATCGACCGGTATCTCGCATTGGTGTGGGAGAGCGGTGCGTCTCCGGTCGTTGTCCTCACCAAAGCCGATCTCTCGGAAGCAGCCGATACAACAGTCGTGGAGCTGGGAGCACGCATAATCGGCGTTCCCATCCTCCCGGTGAGTGTTGTCAACGGCTCGGGCTTGGACTCGTTGCAGCAATACCTGAATCGGGGTGAGACGATTGCGTTGATCGGGTCGTCGGGTGTCGGCAAGTCGACCCTCCTCAACCACCTGGCCGGCGAGGAGATCATGCAGGTGGCATCGGTTCGGGCGGGGGACGAAAAAGGCCGCCACAAGACCACACACCGACAACTGGTGCCGTTGCCGACCGGGGGCCTCCTGCTGGACACGCCGGGGATGCGGGAGCTGCAGCTCTGGGGCGTGGAGGAGGGGCTCGAGAAGGGCTTTGCGGACATCGAGTCGTTGGCGGACAGGTGCCGGTTCTCGGATTGCGGTCACGACTCGGAGCCGGATTGCGCGGTCCGGGCGGCGATCGAGAGCGGGGATCTGGCGGTGGAACGCCTGACCAGCTTTCGGAAGCTCACGAAAGAGTTGGCGTTCTTGGAGCGAAAGTTCGACATCCGGGCGGAGCTCGAAGAGAGGCAACGCTGGAAGCAGCTCACCAAGGAATACCGGCGGCGGGTGAAGGGGAAGGCGGGCAATGACTGAACTCTCGCTTCGCACGTATCGCGCCGCGGACCGTGACGCGTGCCTGGCCCTCTTCGACGGACACGTCCCCCAGTACTTCCGTCCGGACGAACGCCCCGGGTTCGAATCGTTCCTGGTGACGCCCCCGGGGGAATTCTCCGTGATGGAGAACTCGGATGGAGCAATTGTCGCGTGCGGTGGAGTGGCCATCGAGGAGGACGGTCGCATCGGCAGCCTGTGTTGGGGAATCGTTCATGTGGAGTACCAGCGCCAGGGTTTGGGATCCCTCTTGGCTCGTATCCGGATGTCTGTCCTGGGATGGGAGAGGTGTGAGGAAGCATGGTTCGGTCTCGAGTTCGACGAGCCGACGGCGCTCGCTCGTGTCACGGCGTATCCGCGATTCCATAGGACCGACGCCAGCTACCTTGCCCGGAGCTTCGTGCTGGAGTACGAGTCCGACGGTCGGTGGCAGGCGGTTCGGGGCACAAGCCGCTCGGAGAACCAGCAGATGAAGGTCGATTTCGAGTTCCCACCGATTACCGTACGGAAGATCCGCCTTCGGATTCTCGACGAGCAGCCAGATGCCCGAGGGAATTTCTACCGTGCCGCCTGTTTGGAGCTCGAAGCATACCGATGAGGAAAAGGCCTCAGTGCATTCCGTGGTCGCATCCAAAGAGATAGTGGCAGATCGGTAGCACGTCATGGAACGTGCACGCCGCCGCAAAGAAGAGGATCACGAGTGTGAGGCCGAGGATTATCTTCTGATGATGCTTCTCGATCGTTGCGGAAAAGGTCGTCATGATGCTTCCCTCCGTACGCTTCGGAACTAAAGAATCTGCCACCCGGTCCGACCGTAGGAGCCGTGGCATGAAGGGTTGTTAAGAAATGACTGAGACAATGGTCATGCGCGGTCGGCACCAGTCACCGAGCGAGGAGATCGCCAACAGTGTCAGTCACGGCGTGGGATTCATGCTGGCGGTGGCTGCGGTGCCGATTCTGGTTGTGGCGGCGGCGGGGCGTGGTGACGCGGCTGGGATCGTAGGCGGGAGCATCTTCGCGGCCACCATGGTCGTGTTGTATCTCACCTCTACGCTATACCATGCCTGGCCACGAACCCGTGTAAAACAGACAATCCGGGCCTTGGACCACGGCGCGATCTTTCTGCTGATTGCCGGCACGTACACACCGTTTACGCTAGGGGTGCTGCGGGGCGGTTGGGGTTGGGCGTTGTTCGGCGTCGTCTGGGGTTTGGCGGCAGGGGGGGTCGCCCTCAAGGCCGTTGGCGGGGCGAAGCACCCGAGGCTTTCGGTGGGGATCTATCTGGCCATGGGCTGGCTCGTGCTCATCGCCGTGAAGCCGTTGTGGCTCCAGGTACCCAAGTGGGGACTGTTCTGGCTTCTGGCCGGCGGCATTGGGTACACTGTCGGTGTCGTGTTCTATGTCGCGAAGACCATCCGCTACAGTCACCTCGTGTGGCACCTGTTTGTTTTGGCCGGTTCCACCTGTCACTTCTTTGCGGTGCTCTGGTACTCGGCGTAGGCTGAATGGCTAGGTGTCCCAGGCGGCGTCTCCCACAAACGCGACCGCTTCAATCTCGATCTGAAAGCCAAAGTGCAGTTCCCGCGTCGGCACCACACACCGCGCCGGACGATGCTCTCCGAAGAACTCCGCGTACACTTCGTTCACTCGACCCCAAAGCTCGATGTCCGCGATGTACACGGTCACCTTGAGCACATTGCTCAGGTCCGCACCGGCGGCAGCAAGCACGGCGCCGACATTCGCTAGCGTCTGGCTCGTTTGCTCCTCGATGGAACCGAGACACTTCTCGCCTGTTTGTGGGTCGATCGGCAGTTGGCCGGAGACATACACGATGCCTTTGTGAACGACCGCTTGCGAGTAATGGCCGGCGGGTTTGGGGGCGCCGTCAGTCGTAATGTGTTGCATTGTCGCATCCACGTTGTTGTTTGTCGGCTCGCCGGGTAGCTGCGTGCACAGCGGCGAAAAGGAAACTGCGTTACGGCGAATCCGGAATCATCCATCGTACGGACGGCATGGTCACACGGTCGGGCAACCGTGATGTGTCACCTGACGCGGCAAAGTGCAGGATCCCACGCCGAAACTCGTCCGAAACCCTCATGGCGGCCTGGATAGCGCCGTGAGGCCCTCGAATGACCGGAATGAACTTGCTGTTCGTGAAATAGGGCACCAGCTCCACGGCGTTCTCGTAGGGCGTTGAGGTGTCCCAGGTACCGTGAACGATGACTGTGGGAATCGGCGTTTCGAAGTTCTGCCGGAATCCGTCCCCGAGATCGCTTCCCCAGACCGGGCATCCGGCGACATATCCCCAGTTCATCCTCGCCAGAATCTTCATCGCCGGGTCCCCGTCATACTCGGCGAGTCGCCGTGTGGTGATGCCCGAGCCACAGTCCAGCATGAAGTAACTGGCTGTTCGAAAACCCCTCGCGTCGGTGGACGCCTGGCGATAGAGTCTCTCGGCTGCTCGGCGGAAATCCCCCCTCCACATCGTCACGACGTCCGCGGGCCAACCGGGCAGACCGCCGGAAAATCCACGAGACAGCTGCTTGATGGACTCTCCATCGAAGAGCACTTCATGTTGCGTGCCGTCATTTCGGTCCGTCACGGTTACGGTAAAGGGGTTCGTCGTGGCACGCTCTATGACGGTCTCGAGGGCAGCGATCAAGCCGCCTTCGGGAATCATGTCGCGCAGTTCGGGAGACCGTTCGGCTTCTTGCGCAACTCGCTCGTATACGTTCCACAGATGGCCGGGGTGGTCGTAGGTGTGGTCCGGTCCTTCCATACCCCGCAGGATGGCACGCTCCACGATCTCCGGATGGAGTCGCATCAAGGTCATCCCCCAGTGCGATCCAAAACTCCCGCCCCAGATGGTGATCTTGTCGTACCCCAGCGCCTTGCGAACATCATTCACATCTTCGGCTGCCTCGAGCACGGTGAACCCACTGAGGTCCACACCGCTCTGGACCCAGAACTCCTGTTCCCGCCTGAGAATCTGCTGGAGCTCTTCCTGGGCCTCGCTCAGATTGGTTGCCCGATTTGCCGGAGCCGGTGTCGTAGTGGTCTCGATTGTCGTGGTGGGCTTGGATGAGCCGATCCCACGTTGACCAACGACGACCACGTCGGCCACATCGGTCAGCGGGAGCCATCGCTCCTCGAACGTTCCCGTGCTCTCGAGGGACCGCTCCAGTCCCGCGAAACTCGGTCCGCCATGCAGGAAGAAGATCGGTGGAGTGCCGGGCTGAGCGTTCGCGGAGGCCCTGAAACGGTACACTTCGATCCCGATCACCGCGGTTTCTTCGTCTCTCGCCCGGTGGATGGGGGCGAACAGTATTCCCCGCTCGGCGTTGAAGAATCCCCCGTCTGCCAGGGGAATCCGCTCTGGATAGATGAAGATTGTTCCTGGTGCAGGAGCCGGTGCTCGTGCAGTGTGGAATGTGGGTTCCTGCGCGAAAGCCGTACCACCTGAGAGCGCCACTACCGTGGCTGCCGAAAGCAAACGTGCGAGCATGCTACGCTCCTGCTGATGCGATGGCCGTCCTCTATGATGCACGGACGTGCGGTCCCGAACAACCACATGCGGCCGGTGGATGCGGTGGAGGCCCCTCGAACTGGCCGATGTGCCGTTTGACATCACCCGGGACGATGGGCAAGGATTGTGGCATCCCCAGCCGTTTCCCCGGAGGCCCACCGATGTCTCGCACCCTGTCTCACAAAACGTCGGTCTATCTGACCGCTGTGCTCGTGGCCACCGTTGGCTGTGCGCCAACCGATGCGCCCGAAAGCACCGATTATCAGGATCTCGTTGCTCTCTTCGAAGAGTGGAGAGCGTTCGAGCAGCCGGAGTTCGCCGCCGGCGTCCCCGACTACACCGCACCCGCCATGGCGGATCAGCACCGTGAGCTGGCCACGTACCAGGGCCGGCTGGCGGCCATCGATCCCAGCGGCTGGCCGGTGGCCCAGCAGGTGGATTACCGTCTGGTCAAAGCCGAGATGAACGGCCTGGACTTCGACCACCGGGTGCGGCGGCCGTGGGCGCGAATCCCCGCCTTCTACACGATGATCTTCAACTCCCGGAGCGACGTCCCAGCCCACGAGGGTCCCGTCATCCACGGGTGGATCGACCTGTGGACGTACGAGTACCCCCTTTCGACCGACGATGCGGCGGAGCTGGCGGCCCGGATCGGAGCCATCCCGGCCATCCTCGACCAAGCCAGAGAGAACCTGGTGGAAGACGCCGGAGACCTCTGGAGGATGGGGATCCAGTCCATGGCTGGGCAGCGCGAAGACCTCTTTGCGCTGGCAACCCGCGTCGCCGGCCTCAGCAACGAGTTGGATGCGGCACTCCTGGGAGCCCACGCCGCAACCGAGGAGTTCCGGGCGTGGCTCGAGGCGGAGGCGCCATCGAAAACGGGCACGTCGGGCGTGGGGAAGGACAACTACACCTGGTATCTCCAGAACGTGCACCTCATTCCCTTTACCTGGGAGGAGGAGGTGACGATCATGCGCCGCGAGCTGGCCCGCGCCCATGCTGCGCTGCGCTTGGAGGAGCACCGGAACCGCGACTTGCCGCCGCTGCGTCGCATCGCCGACGCCCAGGAGTACGACCGCCGCTTGAACGCCGCCGTGGATGAGTACGTGGCGTTTCTTCGCGACGAAGAGATCGCGTCGTTCCGTGACTACATGGCGCCCGCCCTCCGGGCGCGCATCGGACGGTTTACGTCCACCGATGGCCTGCGTGGGTTCTTCTCCGAGGTGGGGTACCGGGACCCGGTGACGATGCGCACTCATGGCCACCACTGGATCGAGCTGGCCAGGATGGATCTGGAGCCTCACTCGAGCCCAATTCGCCGTGTTCCCTCACTCTACAACATCTTCGATGGTCGCTCGGAAGGATTGGCTACCGGCGTGGAGGAGATGTGGATGCACGCGGGACTGTACGAGGGGAAACCCCGCGCCCGCGAGCTGGTCTGGATTCTTCTGGCACAGCGAGCGGCGCGTGCCTTGGGCGGCCTGATGATGCACGCCAACGAGTGGACTATGCAGGAAGCGGTGGACTTTGCCTCGGAGTGGACGCCCCGGGGATGGCTCCCGGCGGATGGCAGTACGGTGTGGGGTGAGCAGCACCTCTATCTGCAACAGCCGGGGTACGGCACGAGCTATGTCATCGGCAAGGTCGAGATCGAGCAGCTCATTGCCGAACGGGCCGTCGAGTTGGGGGACGATTTCACCCTGAAGGGGTTCATGGATGAGTTCGAGGCGGCCGGCGTCATTCCCGTGTCGCTCGTCCGCTGGGAACTGACGGGGGAAGCCCACGAGATCTTGGCGAACCACTGACATGGAGCCACGTCACTCCCTGGTCATTCCCGCCTATAACGAGGAAGCGTACCTTCCGCGGCTCCTCGACACCGTCGATCGCGCACGGAAGCAGTACCACGGCGGGGCTGACGCCATCGAGGTCGTCGTCGCAGACAACATATCCACGGATCGGACGGCGCATGTCGCGAAGGAACGGGGATGTCGTGTCGTAACCGTAGAGAAGCGGACTATCGGATCTGCACGCAACGGTGGTGGCCGGGCGGCGCGGGGCGAGATCGTGGCGTTCATCGATGCCGACTCGCAGATCCACCCGGAGACCTTCAACGAGATCGATCGCGTCTTGGCTGATGGAACGGTCATCGGCGGAACGACGGGCATCCGGTTCGAGCGACGTTCCTTGGGCCTCGCGTGCACGTATGCGATGCTGGTAGCTGCGGGCATCCTATTGCGGGGGATCCGCACGCTGGGCGATTTGAACATGGATACCGGCGTCGTGTTCTGTCGGCGGCGTGATTTCGACGCAATTGGCGGATACAGTGAAACGCGCCTTTGGGCGGAGGATGTGAAAATACTACTCGATCTCAGATGGCTGGGATGGAAGCGGTGCCAGCGTCTCATGCGAGGAACGAAGGCGAAGGCGATTTTTTCAACCCGGAAGTTCGATCTATACGGGGATTGGCATTACTTCACCATGCCGCTGCCGTTGGTCTGGCACTCGCTCCGGGGACGCCACGAGATGGCGCGACGCTACTGGTACGAACGGAGGTGACTGTCGTGCCTGCAACGGGCGAGCCGGCGGGCGCCTCAATGACGATCGATCACATCAGCACCGCCGGTATGAAATGCACGCTGGGCTACTTCATTGCGCATGAGAGCCATCACCGGGGCAACATCTTGCTCACGTTGAAAGAGTGTGGCCACAACCTCGGCAAGGACGTGCAGTACGCGACTTGGGGTTGGGATCAGATATGACCGAGGTTCCTTCATCACTGCCGCAATGGCTGCGAGCGGTACCGGTAGATCGGGTGGTCCGCATCGACGCCGGCCTGGAAGGTCAGTGGAGTGAAACGGTCACGGCGGTTTGGACACCAAAGGCCGATGTCGTCGACCTGTCGGACGTCGTTCACTCTCATCCCAAATACCGACCGGCGCTGGAGCTGTACCTCGACGACTGCTGGATCGGTGTGCCGTGTTCGGTGTTTCAAGGTGGTGAACACAGGCTTGATGAGGAGAAGGCGCGTCGGCTGATCGAGTACGTGTCCTCACGCCAACCCTGAGTCGAATCTCCTGAGGAGCGCCAATTGCTTGGACGGCGACTCAAACACGGGATGCTTGCCGCCGTGGTCGTGGTGGCATTCGGAAGGTGCGGCGGGCCGTCCGCACCGCCAGGTCGGATTGCGTTCTACTCGCAGCGCGACGGGAACGACGAGATCTACGTCGTCAATGCCGACGGATCCGGTCTCGAGCGCCTGACGGCCAACGCTGCCGATGACGTGTCGCCTGCATGGAGTCCGGACGGCGCGACGATCGCGTTCGTGTCCGACCGGGACGGGAACGAGGAGATCTACGTCATGCGGGCGGACGGCAGTGGTCAACGGCGTCTCACTGAGACGCCGGGACCGGAACACCATCCCGACTGGTCGCCGGATGGGGAACTCATCGCGTTCATGGCCGACCGGGACGGGAACAGGGACATCTACGTCATGCGGGCCGACGGCAGCGCCGAACACCGGCTGACGAGCGAACCTGGGGTCGATATGCGACCGCATTGGTCACCGGACGGCCAATCCATCGTGTTCAATACGAACCGTGACGGGAATTTCGAGGTGTATGTCATGGACGCCAGCGGCGGCCACGTACGGCGGCTCACCGCGAGCGACGAATTGGAGATTTTTCCCCGGTACTCTCCGGACGGCGCGTGGTTGGTGTTTGCGGCGGGTTACGGTGAAGACCGGGAAGCCGACGTGCACCTCATGGCCGTGGACGGGACTGGCGAGCGGGCCCTCACCTCGGATCCGGGGCGAGAGGAAGATGTGGTGTGGTATCCAGGAGGGGGATACCTCGCGTTTCAGGCGGAATTTGACGGCAACTTTGAGATCTACGTCATGCGGAGCGACGGCTCGGACGTGAAGAGGCTGACAAACCACCCGGCAGGCGACTACTGGCCGACCTGGACCGAGCACTAGGGACCAGGTGGGCAGCGATCCTCGTTGAAGAGTTGTGGAAGGCCGCCGATGACCTGGTCCAAGCGTCCGGCACTACTGCCACGGATACGGTTCCTGCATCTCCACACCATCCTTCGATTCCAGCAGCAACTCCATGAACCGCTCGTAGGACCGCCAGCTCGTGGTCCGGCTGTACACCGAGTTGGTCTTGTGAGCGATCACTAGGTCCACCGCGGGCATCACGGTGATCCACTGTCCCACGGCGCCGCGAGCCGTGTACGCCCCTTCGAAGGGACCTACGGCCCGGGGCCCGTCCCAGATCCACCACATGTAGCCGTAGCCCAAGTACCCGTCCCGGCGGCGGAGGGGGTTCATCTCCTCCAGGGGCGTCACGACGCCGGAAATGCGCCGCACCCAGTCTTGGGAAACGAGTTGCTCATTTCCCCAACGGCCTTCCTGGAGCATGAGGTACCCGATCCGGGCCATGTCCCGGGTGGAGATCCACATGTGGTATGCCGGATTCCGGGAGACCTCCAGGTTGCCGCTCTTTCGCTGAGCAGACCGGTTCCAGTCCTGGAACCCCAGGGGGATCGCCAACTGCTCCTCGATGGCGTCGTAGATGTTCACGCCGGTTTCTTGCTCGAAGACCGCCCCGGCGGCGTTGAAATCCCAGTTGCTGTAGAGCATGTACGTCCCCGGCTGCTGGGACCCCCGCTCGGGGGCGTCGGCCAGGTTATCGCCGCTGTTGGACGCGGGATGGTACACGCCGGATCGGGCTGTGATGAGATGGCGGATCGTCGCCTGCTTCTCGATGTCCATGAGGCCACCGACGTCGTCCATCCCCAGGTCGTCTAGCGTCTTCTCGAGGTCGATGGTCCCGTCTTCGACGTATCTCCCGTACAGCATCGCCAGGATGCTCTTCCGCACCGAGGCAAGGTACGAGAGCTCCTCGACGTCACCGAATTGGAAAACCACCCGGCCCCGGTCGATGACGACGAGTCCGGTGGTGTTGGAGCTGTCGCGAATGAATTCCCAGGCTTGGCGCAATCCGTCGGCCGACCAGCCGTAGGCATCCAGCTGCCGGGCATTGCGCCAGACATATTCCCACTCCGCCCCGGGATAGACGGGATCCTGGGCCATGGCCGGTCGACAGGATAGGACGCCGGTCAGAAGGACGATAGTCAAGGAGAGCTGGACAAAGGCGCGGCGAAGGACGAACGAAAGGCGGTGCATGGATCGGTTCTCCGTGGAGCTTGCGTGAGCCGCGTGGCTGCGCGCCGCGAGATCGTTGGGACAGCCCAAATTACGTCCTCGGCCCTCCGGTCAACACCTTTGGCGGGTGACCACGATGTGGCTGACTTGCTTCTGGCGCATCCCGCCATGAGATTGGCTTCAGCGCATGACTCTCACTGCAGCAGGAGGAGCAAGGTGCGTGCATTGAAACAGTTTCCCGCCCTCGGCCTGGCCCTGG
Organism: Gemmatimonadota bacterium; assembly: GCA_039589615.1. Classification (GTDB taxonomy): domain Bacteria; phylum Gemmatimonadota; class Gemmatimonadetes; order Gemmatimonadales; family GWC2-71-9; genus B3T1B10. Next base: position 2,193 of record JBDHHA010000060.1, on the reverse strand, counting down.
TGCTGGCCGGCACGGCCCAGGCCCAGAGCACGCCGACGGACTATCGCGATGAGTTCATGAGGCACTTCGAGCAATCCTCGAGAAAGCTCATTTCACTCTCCGACGCGATTCCGGAGGCACTCTACACGTGGAGCCCCGGTGAGGGGGTGATGCCCATCGCCCAGGTGTACATGCACATCGCCCGGTACAACTACATGTATCCCGAGGATGCTCTGGACATCAGCCCACCGGACGGAGTCGACCTCGACGCGCTCGAGAGCATCACGGACAAGGAACAGGTGAAGCGCCTGCTCAGGCAGTCCGTGGAGCACGTGCGTACGCACATACCGCGAATGAGCACCGACGATCTGACACGGCCCACCCGATTGTACGGCCGCGAGGTGGCCGGCTGGGCCGTGTTGTTTCAGCTCCTGTCCCACATGAACGAGCACGTGGGACAGTCGGTGGCCTACGCGCGCATGAACGGCATCGTACCACCGTGGTCGATGTAGGCGCGGTACACCGTGAACCACGACGAAGCCGAGGCGCTACGAGAACGCCCTGAAAACTGGAGGATCGGCATCCTCTACTCGTGTCGCGCCGATCCGCGAGTCATCGTCAGGAACCGCTTCACCATAGGATGGACCTGGAACTTCGGTCATCCTTGGGTCTTTTCCGTGCTTCTGGCATTCACACTCTTTGCGCTGGCGCCGGCCGCATGGTTGTTCTTTGGGCTTGGGGTGATGAGTCCTCCTATCCTGATAGGGGCCACCGCGGCGAGTGTGCTGGTGCTGGTTGGGATTGCCCACCGCGTTGCGTCTGGTCCTCGATGACGTGTTGGCATCTATGATGGAGAAGTGCGGGAAACCCAATAGTAGGGCCGGTGTGATCGCCACCGCGTTGGCGAGCGTGGTACTCGGCGGGCCGGCAGCCTCCCAAGCCCCGGGGCAGGTGTTTGCCGAGCCCACGGGACCCTATCCAACCGGTGTGACGGAGTTCTTCTGGGTGGACGAGTCCCGGACCGAGGACTTCACGGCGGACCAGACAGACAAGCGGCACCTGTTGGTGCGGATCTGGTATCCGGCCGAACCGGCCCCGGATGCCGAGAAGTCGGCCTATATATGGAACCTGGAGGAGTTTGCCGATCCCCAGACATTTGCCATTGCCGCCGAAATCCAAACCCATTCGGTGCGGGACGCACCCTGGGCGACCGACCGGCCGACCTTCCCGGTGCTGGTGTTCAGCCACGGGTTCGCGTGGACACGATTCACCGACAACTTCGTCACCGAGGGGCTCGCCAGTCACGGCTATGTGGTCGTCAGCATCGGTCATACGGGAGCGAACAGAACCAACCGCTTCCCCGACGACTACGAGTTCGTGATGAACGCGAACATGCCGCCGGAGGGAACGGGCGATACCGACCGTGACGCGCGAGCCTTTTGGGAATACCTGACCGACACGCACGCACCGGTGTGGCTAGGCGACATCTCTTTCGTACTGAACCAGCTCGAGGAATTGAACGAGGAGCCGGGGCAGGCGTTCCACGAGCGTCTCGACTTCGATCGCGTCGGCGCGTTCGGCTGGTCGTTCGGCGGTGCGATGGCGGTGGCGACTACGGTGAAGGACCGGCGTGTCAAGGCCGCTGTGGATCTCGACGGCCAGCTCTTCGGCGACGTCATCGAGATGGGGACGGATCGGCCGGTGATGTTGATGCACTCCACGCTGGATGATCCGGGTCAACAGGATGCCACTGGGCAAGAGGCCCTCGACCGATTGAAGGCCGTTGTCGAGCAGCAGAACGAGACATTCCTGGAGAAGAGCCGCAACGACTGGTACGATCTGCGAATCCAGGGGACCCAGCACGGCAGTTTCTCGGACCTCGTCCTGTTCACCGGCCGTCTGGAGGGCGAGCTTGCACCGCCTCGTGCACATGAGGTCATCAACGTGTACACGCTGGCCTTCTTCAACCGCTACTTGATGGGTGCCAACGGTCTATTACTCAGCGGGGCGTCGGATGCATTTCCGGAGGTGATTTTCCGGCAAGGTCAGCGCTGACCACAACATCGACATGGATCTCACTTACGACGAACGGGGTAGTGGTGAAGCTGTTGTCTTGGGGCACAGCTTTCTCTGCTCCGGCGAGATGTGGCGCGAGCAGGTTGAGCCGCTCGCGGCGGAGTACCGCGTCGTCAACGTAGACTATCGGGGGCACGG
>JBDHHA010000059.1:0-49466 GCA_039589615.1 Gemmatimonadota bacterium | reverse complement strand
GCGCGCGCGGCGGCATAGGCGCCGCCGAGGCCGAGCACCACGCCCGCCGACACCAGCAGCGATCCCTGGCGCATCACCTGCCGCAGAACCTGGCCGCCTCGAGCACCGAGCGCCATCCGGATGCTGATCTCGTGGGTCCGCTGACTCACACCGTAGGAGATGACACCGTAGATGCCGCCCACCGCCATGAGCAACGCCACGGCGGAGAAGATGGCGGCGAGCCACGACGCGGCGCGCCGTGCCCACAACGATTCGTCTAGCGCCTCCGACATCGTGGTCACGTCGTCCACGGGGAGCTCCGGATCCCGGGCCTGTACGAGCCGTCGCACGGAGTTCGCCAGGGACAGCGGGTCCACCGAACTTCGGACGACGATGGCCATGCCTCCTACGGCGTTCTGTCGGTGCGGCTGGAAGACGCCGGGTCGCATCGGTGTGTCGAGGCCGTAGTGCTTCGTGTCGTGGACGACCCCTACTACGGTTGCCCATGGGTTGTCCTCGCCGGGATAGCGAATGCGTCTCCCGACGGCGTCCTCGCCGGGCCAGAAGCGTCTCGCGAACGTCTCGTTCACGATCACGGCGAGTGACCCCTCCGATCGACCGTCGCTCTCGGTGAAATCGCGCCCTGCAAGCAGCGTCACGCCGATGGCATCGAGGTATCCCGGACTCACGAGACGATTCAGAATGACTGGATTCTGCTCGTCCGGACCCAACGGAGGGGCGCCTTCGATCTCGAAGAAATTGCCCCAATGACCTCCCAAGGGACGGGCGGTGGCGGCCCCGGCCGCCTCGACACCCGGGAGCGCGCGGATTTCCTCCAGGTGTTCCGCGAAGAATGCGATGCGCTGATCCCGGTCGTAACGCTCGGTGGGTAATCCCAACCGGTAGGTCAACACGTTCTGTGTCGTGAAACCGGGATCGACGTTGAGCAACGCGCGCACGTCCAACACGCTGAGGCCGGTGACGATCAGGAGGACCAGCGCCAGGGCGATTTCACCCACCACCAACACGCTCAGACTGCGTCGCTTCAACGCCGTTTCGGTGGACCGGCCGCTGGACGCGTGGAGGACTCCCTGCACGTTTGAGGTGGACGCTTGCAGTGCCGGCATAAGGCCGAACACCAGAGCCGCACCCATGGTCAACGAGAGCGTGAAGAGCACCACGCGGTAGTCGATGCCGAATGTGATCCAGCTGGGTAGAAGATCGGGCATCATCGCCATCATGGCGGTAGTGCCTGCGTACCCGAGTGCCAGTCCCGGGAGCGCTCCTGCAGTGGCCAACACAAGGCTCTCCGTGAGGAGCTGCTGTGCGATGCGGCGGCGTTGCGCGCCCATGGCCAATCGGATACCCACTTCTCGTGACCGGGCGATCGATCGTGCGAGCGTCAACCCGGCGATGTTGGCGCATGCGATGAGCAATACCATGCCCACGGCTCCCAGCATGGCTGTGGTGCCGAGGCGATACTCCCCGAGAAAGCGCTCCAGCACCGGCAAGACCACCGGCGACGTGATCTCGTTCGCCGGGCGGTCCTCGATCATGTTCTTGTGGATCCGGGTCAGGTCCTCGAGGGCGGCCTCGACGGTGACGCCGGGCTTGAGCCGCCCGATGCCGTCCATGTACCAGCTTCCCGGATTCTCGGTCACGTCGGTGGCCAGGGGGATCCAGAGATCGGCGTCGTGGATGAACGCGGCTTCTTCGGGAAGCACGCCGATGATCGTGAAGGGTCTGCCGTCGAGGTTCAGCGTGTTGCCCAGAATCTCTGTCTCAGCGCCGAATTCCCGCTGCCACAGCCCGTGACTCAACAGGACCACGCGCTCCCCGCCGGGTCGGTCTTCCTCGGCGGAGATATGCCGCCCCAGGACAGGCTGAATGCCCAATACGGCGGCCAGGTCGTGGGTCACCTCGGCGCCGTCCACGCGCTGCGCTTCGCCCTGGAGCATCACGGCGTACGAGTTTCCGTCGATCACCGCCATGCTCTGGAAGGTCTCGTTGTGCTCGCGCCACGCGTCGAAGTCGGGATACGCCATTCCCACGAACTCGAGGTCCCAGCGGGGGGCGGTCTCGTCGAAGTTGACGAGCTGTTCGGGCTCGGAAAACGGAAGCGGCCGCAGGAATAGGCCGTTGAAGATGCTGAAGATGGCGGTGTTTCCGGCGATGCCCAGCGTGAGCATGCCGATGACGGTCACCGCGTAGGCCGGTTGTTTGAACAGCGTGCGGACCGCGTACCGCACGTCGTGAATGACGGAATGCATGATGTCGCTCCATGTACGGCGCCGGAGCGGAGGGACTCGCGGCCGCTTGAGACTTGGCAGCATCGAGGACCGCACCTGTCCCCAATACCAACGTCGTAGGCACCGGTCGCTCTGACCTTCGGCCGCGAGCACCGCGAACTCTTCATCGAGGTCTTCCACCACGAAGCCGCGGTCGTGCTTGGGCACGACGAGGCGGAGGAGGGCCCGGGCAAGGCGAGGCGGCGTCGCCACGGGGGAGTTCACTGGATCTCCAACTCCGAATCCAGAGCCAGCCCTTCGGCCATGCGCCGCATCATTTCCCGGGAGCGCCTCAGGGCCTCGGCGCCGGCGTCGGTGGGGTGGAAGTACTTCTTCGAGCGGCCACCGGGGACTGGCTCGGGCTGGGAGATCGACGACACCACGTAGCCCTTCTTCTCCAGGCGCTCCAGCGTGGCGTACACCGCGCCGATGGCCACCCGTCGGTCGGTCCGGCCTTGGATCTCCCGCCGGATGGTCACGCCGTAGGCCTTGTCCTCGAGCCGGAGCAGGGCCAGCAAGACCATCTGCTCGAACTCGCCCAGGTTATCACCCTTGGCCATGTCGGATCCTCGATGTTCTACAAGTGTGAATAATATTATTCACTTTTGTAGATTATCGCAATGAGGTGTTGGTGAGAGAGAAAGGAACGACATCATGCCGACACTACGGCAGTAGCGCCGCATGGGGTTCCGGGGCGGTGGCCCGTCGGCGTCGGTCGCCCAAGCCGGGAGCCGGATGCTGGGGGTTGACCGGGATGGGGTGGCAAATAGATTTAAGTTAAATCGATTTGATACAAGGCGGTCATGATGGCCCGTAATCCTACCCAGGGTAGGGACGACCCGGCAGATCCACAGACCTTCCTGCCGCTTCCGGACCTCGCCCTCCACGTCCTCCTGGCTCTGGCCGAAGGCGACCTCCATGGCTGGGGCATCATCAAGCGCATCGGGGAACTCACCGAGGGCCGCTCCCGGCCCAGCAGCGGGTCTCTCTACCTCTCCATGGTGAAGCTCGAGGAGCGAACCCTCATCACCGACGCCCCGACGCGGCCGGATGACGACGACGACCCCCGGCGGCGCTACTACACACTGACGCCCCTGGGAACACGGGTTCTCGAGGCGGAAACCTCCCGCCTTTCCCGCCTCGTAGGACACGCCAGAGGGCTGGGTGTGGCCGGGGCACCTCCGGGGATGGAGCCGTAATGGGCACGCGCATGATTGCCGGAACACCGAACGGCGGCGTGCTACAGCACATCGGGCTGTGGCTGTACCGCGGGACACTTGTCTGGGTGCCGCGCCGGCTCCGGATCCAGGTGCGGGACGAACTGCTCAGCACGTTCGCTGCGGGCCAGCGTCACGTCCGCGAGAAAGGGGGACCGGCCGGCCTCCTGCTGTTCACCGTGAAGGAGCTGGCCGGTCTGTTTGCCATGGGGGTGAATGCCCGCCGGCGTGGCCGTTGGGGCCGGTCCGCCATCGCGCGCGGCCCCGCGCCGTATCGTATGCGACCGGTGCGCGGTCCCAGGCGCACTGTGGTCCAATTGATCCAAGACGTGCGGTTCGCTTTGCGCAACATCGCCCGGCGTCCCGCAGCCATGTCGCTTGCCGTGTTCACGATCGCGATAGGCATCGGCGCCAGCTCGGCCATGTTCAGCGTGGTCGACACGGTGCTGCTCCGGCCCTTGCCCTATCCCGACCCCGAACGCGTTGTGTCGGTCTACCCCACGATTCCCGAATGGCGGGGGCATCAATCCCTGGGCCACGTGTGGGATAGGGCGTCGTGGTCCTATCCCGAGTTTGCGGAATGGAAGCAGCGCCAGACATCGTTCGAAATCGGAGCAGTGATCAGCGGTGGGGCCGAGACGCTGACGGGTGCGGGGGAGCCCGAGCGCATCAATACGGGCCGCGCGAGCTGGGAGCTGTTCTCCATTCTCGGTGTGTCGCCGGCGCTAGGCCGGCTCTTCACCGCCGAGGACGACAACCGGACCGGCGAGCGGGTGACGCTGTTGTCCGCCGAGTTCTGGCGCAACCGGTTCGGCGCCGATTCGGACGTGGTGGGCAGCACGATCCGCCTCAGCAACAACCTGCACACGGTGGTCGGCGTGCTCCCCGACGGGTTCGAGGTGGCGGGATATCAGGCCGTCCTGTGGACGCCCGTGGGTGGGCCGCCGGATGAAACCCAGCGGGGAAACCACAACCTCAAGATGATCGCCCGTCTTCGAGACGGCGCCGCCATCGAGCGGGCCCAGGCGGAGACTGCCCAGAGCCTCCTGGCGCAGCCGGAACCGGACCACGTCGTCCACGGGGCGAATGTGCTCCCACTGCTGGAAGACATCACCCAAGACGCCCGGGCGCCGCTGTTCATCTTCGTGGCCTCGTCGCTGCTGGTGCTCGTCGTCGCGTGTGGGAATGTCGCGGCGTTGCTGTTGGGGGTGGGCATCGAGCGGGAGCAGGAGTTGGCGGTGAGGGGCGCGCTGGGAGCCGGACGGGGCCGGTTGGCAGGGCAGCTGCTGACCGAGAGTGTGGTCCTGGCGGTTCTCGGCGGGGTTGTAGGGATCGCTGTCGCCGGCGTCGCTATTGAAATCATCGTGAGCATGGCCCCGGCGGATGCCCACCGCATCGATCAGGTCGGCATCGACGGCCGCGTGCTGGGATTCGGCGTGGTCATGTCGGGGTTGAGCGGCCTGTTGCTCGGGTTGATGCCGGCCCTGTCGTTTTCCCGCACGAGCATCGTGCGGTCCATGCAAGCGTCCAGGGCGCCGGGCGTGGCGAAGAGCCGACTGCAGAGTGCCGTGGTCGCCGGTGAGATGGCGGTGGCTACGGTGTTGCTGGTAGGTGCCGGACTTCTCACGCGGTCCCTGATGGAGCTCAATGCCGTGGAGCCCGGGTTTCAGGCCGAAGGACTCGCGTCCGTGCTCGTGTCCCCGGACTACGGGCGCTTTGATGCCGACGACGAGGCGGCCGAGGACGCAGCCGTCGACGCCTACTTCGGCGAGATCCGAGCCGAGTTGGCGGCCATCCCCGGTGTCGACGATGTGGCAATCTCCTCCAGCTCGCCCTTTGGCAGGAGCCGGTCCAACAACTTCATCGAGTTGGAGGGATACGAGCCGGCTGATGGCGAGCTCCTCATCGGCGAACGGTACTTCGTGTCCGACAACTACGTGAACGTGCTGCAAACCCGCCTACTGGAAGGGCGACACTTCACGGTGGCGGACGACCGGCCCGACGCCGCGCCCGTGGCAATGATCAACGAACCGCTGGCGCGGCACGCGTGGCCGGGGGAAAGCGCCGTGGGGAAGCGCCTGTCGTTCTGGGCGGGCGACTTCACCATCGTGGGTGTGGTGGAGGAGGTTCGGGATCGCAGTCTGAGCAGCAGCTCGGTGTTTCAGTATTACGTGCCGCGGCAGCGGATGGGCGGCCGCGGCGGCAGCTTCGTCATCCGTGCCGGCGGGGATCTCGCTGCGGTCATCGCACTGGTGCGGGATCGCATCTGGTCGGTGGATCCCGATCTCCCGGTGCGCAGCGTGTTGCCTCTGCGAGAGCGGATGCAGCAATCGTTGGCCGAACAGCGGCTCAGTGCCCAGTTGATGCTGGCGTTTTCCGGGGTGGCCATCTTCCTCGCGCTCCTCGGCGTGTACGGTGTCACGGCCCGAACGGTGGCGTGGCGGACGCGGGAGGTGGGCATTCGAGTCGCCCTTGGCGCAGAGCAGTCCAGGGTGATGGGGATGATCCTGCGGCACGGGGTGCGCCTCGCACTCATAGGCACCGGAATCGGGCTGGTACTGTCGTTTGGGATCATGCGCGTGTTGGAGAGCGCCCTCTACGGCACGGCGCCCACCGACCCCCTCACGCTGGTCCTCGTGGCCGTGTCCGTTGGCGTGATGTCGCTGGTCGCGTCATTGCCGTCCTCGATCCGGGCCACTCGCGTCGATCCCATGGTGGCGCTGCGGGCGGAGTAGGTCTACTCCGCTCGCGGAGCCCATGCCGGGTCCAGGACGGCCGCCATTGACTCCGGCCGTGCGTTCCAGTCTGCTGTAACTCATTGTCATTTATTGGCTTGTGGGTCGTGGCCGCAAGGGCCTGTTGCGAGCTTGAAACCTTGTACTCTACGTTGACGTACGTGATCTACAGATGTAATATTACATCTGTCGTTGACTTCAGGGGGCGTTGTGTCACCTAAGGACACCAAGTACCGGGATCTCACCGATCTGCAGGTGGAACTGCTCGAAGTGTTGTGGGAGCGTGGAGAGGCGACGGTCGCCGAGGTTCAGGAAGCGCTGCTTGCCGAACGAGGGCTGGCGATGAGTACCGTCGCCACGCTGCTGTCACGACTCGACAAACGGGGGGTCGTCGCCCACCGCGTCGCCGGTCGTCAGTATGTGTATCGCGCCCAGGTCAGCCGCGAACAAGTCCGTGATTCCATGGTATCAGCGTTGACGCACCGCATGTTCAGCGGCGACGTCGCCGAGCTCGTCAATCACCTACTCACCGAGGCGGAGATTACTCCCGGCGACTTGGCGCGGGTGAAACGCCTGATCGCCCGGAAAGCGGGAGAACTGGGGGGGACAAATGTTTGAGTTTCCGATGTGGACGGCGTCGGGGGCAATGTCGCTCGCGGCATCTTGGTTGCTCACGTTTGCGCTGCACAGCACCATTGCCCTCTCCCTGGCCTGGGTCGTCACGCGGCGGGTGGAGTCGCTGAACCTCCGTGACGCGTCATGGAAAGCTGCGCTCTTCATCCCGCTGTTGACCACGTCGGCACAGGTCGGCCTCGATATTCGGCCGGTCACCGGCGCCTTGAGCTTGGCCCCGCCGGTTTATCAGGCAGCACCGCCCCAGCCCGGCCTGGGCGTGCTATCGGAGCCGAAGGACCTCGGCGTCGCCGAGGCGGCGACCATAGCCATGGTCCCGGTCAACGAGTCCGTGAACGACCTGGATGCCTCGGTGGGCGCGCAACGCGAGGCAACTGCAGGCGCCGCGATGGCGGCGACGACGAATCCCCCCGCCACGAACGGCGTCATCTCCCGGCTGGCTCACGCGGCGCGTCGCATCACGTGGATGGCCGGACTCTTGCTCCTGTGGGCGACCGGTGCACTCATCGGGTTGACGCGCCTCTGGGTGGCCCGGCTGCGGCTTTCCAGGGTGTTACGCCTCCGGCGCGATGTGGAGGATCCCGAGCTCTTGCGGCAATTAGAGGGCCTTCGGTCCCGCGCGCGCCTGCACCGACCGGTTCGGCTCACGTGGTCGAGACAGGTGGCGGCGCCGGTAGCCTTCCGCCGAGAAATCTGCCTGCCACGAGAAGCACTGTCCCGATTGAGCGGACCTCAGCTCTCCGCCGTTCTGGCCCACGAGACAGCTCATGTGGCACGCCGTGACTCTTGGTGGCTGTTCATCACGCTGCTGCTCGAGCGGGTCTTCTTCTTTCAGCCGCTCTACGGCACCGCGCGGCGGGACCTGCAGAGTGTGGCGGAGTATCTCTGCGACGATTGGGCCGTGGTCCAAACGGGGCGCAAGCACACCATCGCCGAATCGTTGGCCGAAGTCGCCACGTGGCTCTCCGGCTCGAGACGCCCACTGACACTGCCCAGTATGGCCCGTGACCGATCACAACTCGTTCGCCGAGTCGAACGCATCCTGGATGGCAAAACCATGTTCAGAACCGATACCAGACGAGATCAACTGGCCCGTGCGACCTTGGCGGGAGCCGTCACCGCGCTCATGGTGGTTGGGGCCCCGGGCGTTCTGCCTGGCGCGATCGCCCAAGTCAACGACGCACCGATTAACGAGCCGGCGCTCGACGTGCCGACTGAGTCGGTCCGGGCTCTCGAAGCAGGCAACGAAACCGTCCGAGGTCCGCAGCCCGTGACACCGGCGCCCGAAGTGGATCGGACCCGCGACGACGTGGTGATGGAACCGCCCCCGGCGCCCTCGGACTCCGGTCCGTTGGACGCTGAACTCGAGATGACATCCACACCGGCTCCGTTCGCGGTCGTAGGGAATGCCGAGTCGTGGGAGGCCGAAGTTGCGGCCGCCGCCCAGGACACCCTGAACCCGCGCGTCGTGGCGTCGTTGGTGCGTGCCTTGTCGGACTCCACCGCGGCGGTCAGGAAGGAAGCCGCCGAGGCACTCGGCCGGCTCAAGGCCACCGCTGCCGTTCCGGGTCTCATTCGTGGCTTGAACGACGAAGATGCATCGGTGCGCCTGACCGTGGTACGGGCGCTCGCCCGCATCGGGGACGGTCAGGCAGCCGACGGGCTGGTCGATGCGCTGACCGATCCTTCCGCGTCAGTGAGGAGCTCCGCAGCGGAAGCCATCGGCGAGTTGGGTGTTCGCCGGGCGGCACCGGCCGTGGCATCCCTGCTGAACGACGAGCACCCCGACATTCGACGCCAGGCCATCGCGCAGCTCTGGCGCTTGCGAGACACCTCGTCGGTCGATGCGATTGGACGGCTCGTGATCGACACGGTGGCCGCGGTGAGGCGTACGGCTGTGTCGGCGTTGGGACAGTTCAGGCAATCTTCGAGTTATGGTGTGCTCGTTGGCGCGTTGTCGGACGACGAGCCGGCGGTGCGCGCCCAGGCCATCAGCTCGCTCGCAAGACTCCGTGACCCGCGTGCGTACCAAGCCTTCGCGTCGGTCTTGAGCGACGATTCGCCCGACGTCCGCAATGCCGCGGTTCGTGCGCTCGGCGCGGTGAAGGATAGCACGGCGATTCCCGGCTTGATCCGGGCGTTGAACGACGACGCGGAAAAGGTACGTCTCAGCGCCGTGAATGCCCTGCGCGAATTCGACGATGTGCGTACCCTCGCGCCGTTCACCAGGCTGTTGTCGGACCCGTCCGCCGATGTGCGGATTGCTGCGGTGCGTGGACTCGGTGAACTCGATGACGACGACGTGCTCACGCCACTGACAACGGCGGCGCAGCGCGACAGCGTCGCGAGTGTGCGTCGTGCAGCCCTCGGCGGTCTTGCGCGGTTCTACCGACCGGCGGTGATCGCCCCCATGATAGCTGCGCTGTCCGACCCGGAACCCGCGGTGCGTGTCACGGCGGCCCGGGCCTTCCGGCAGTTCGGGGAGTTCCACCACAGCAGCCGGGCCCAACAACACGATTCGTACTCGGAAATGGAAGCCGCCTTCCCGCGAGCGGCACCTGCGCTCATCGCCACGATCGATCACGATGACTCTGACGTGCGCGAAGCGGTGGTGCGAGCGCTGGGGTACTTGCGGGACGCGGTCGCGGTGGACGCGCTGATCGTGGCATTGCAGGATGGCGCGTCCGACGTTCGCAAGGAAGCCGTCAATGCGTTGGGTCGCATCCACGACGAACGGGCAATCGATCCGATCATTGCGCTGCTGCAGGACCCGGACAGCGAAGTACGGCGAGCGGCGGTGCGAACGCTCGGTCGGTTTCCGGACCGGCGGTAACGAGATCACATAGCACTCGTAAGACTCCTGGAGGGGAGAGACATTATGGGATCCGCGCAATCCAAGGTCGTTGCCGTTCTGGTCACGTTGGCAGCCACCACAACGATCCCCGGGACCGCCCTTGCCGGCCAGATCAGCACAGGCGACCCGATGAATCGGGAAAACATCACCGCGTTGTTTACCGCCGCTCGAGCGGCGTCACCCGTGATGTGCGAGTTGGCGAGCCGCGCCGTCGACTTCTCGATGTTCACCAGCGTACGGCCCCCGATGCTGCGTGGGGTCGTCGCTGATACGTTTTGGGCGGAAGGGGCCGGGACGTGGGCCGTGAACCGCATCGAGGGCGACGACGCGACGGGAGCCCTGCTCGAAGGCGCTCGCGACTCGAATCCGTGCGTTCGCAATATCGCCATCCGGCTGATCGGGCGTACGCCGTCCCTCGACGCCAACGACGCTCTCGTCGAGATGGCGATCGGCGGCAGTTCCGATGAGCGTGAGACGGCCGCCGTAGGGTTGGGCATTCGACGCGCACGAGCTGGTGAAGAGGCGCTCATCTCGAACCTCAGTCACGGCGACGAATTCGTGCGCGCGTCGTCGGCATGGGCCTTGGGCCGGATGAACAGCCATGACGCGGTGCCGTTACTCAGCGACCTGCTCAACGAGGACGAAGTCGGTGTGCAGCGCGCTACCGCGTACGCGTTGGGCGACATCGAAGACCGACGGGCGGTGCGACCGCTCGCCCAATCGCTGGGGGGCGAGGATGTCCAGCTGCGGGCGATGTCCGCATGGGCGCTGGGACAAATTGGGGATCGAGAATCTGTGAACCCGCTGATTGGAGCTCTCACGGACTCCGACCGGGGTGTGCGCATTCAGGTTGCCCGAGCCCTCGGTGACATCGAACAAGCTGACGCAATCGACGCGCTGGCCGAGCGGCTCGCAAACGACCCCGATGCGACTGTCAGGCGAGCTGCAGCACGGGCGCTTGGAGAGATCGACAATCCCCGAGCGATTCCCGGTCTCAGCCTCGGCCTTCGAGATCAAGACTCCACGGTACGGCACGCCAGCGCGACGGCGCTGAGAGCCATCGACAACGCTGAGGCGGTTCCCGCGTTGGAGTCGGCGTTGAACGACGAGGCGGTGAGTGTGCGGGAAGCGGTGGTGAGGGCGCTGGGTGCTATCGACGATCCAAGCGCGGTGCCGGCGCTCAACCGCGCACTCGACGACGACAACGCGCGTGTCCGTGCTCGTGTAGCGAATGCGCTACGGGCCATCGATAGCGAGTCGGCCGGGCCGGCGCTGACGCGCCGCCTGCAGCGCGAAGCCGTGGATACGGTGCGATATGCCATCGTGCGCGCTCTCGGAGAGATACGGTACGCCGACGGCGTTGCGGCCATTGCCGGTACCTTGGCCGACGAGCAAGTCGAGACCCGCCGCGCCGCCGTGTCCGCTCTTTCGGCCATGCGGTCGGACGCAGCGATCCGACCGCTGATCCAGGCGCTCGGCGACACCGACGCGCAGGTACGGGCCGGCGCGGCACGGGCGCTCGGTCAGATCAAGAACGATACGGCCGTCCAACCACTCATCGAGCGGCTGGGTGACGACGACGCACGTGTTCGCACACGAGTAGCTGCGGCGCTGGGCGAAATGCGTGCGGGATCGGCCATTCCCGCGCTCGCCGCCACCTTGAGCGATTCCAGCACGACGGTACGGCGTGCAGTGGTTGCCGCCCTGGCTGCCATGCGGGATGATCGGGCGACGGAAGCATTGATCTCGGCGCTCCAAGACAGCGACGCTGACGTGCGGCGTCGGGCCGCACGCGCCCTGGGGAGGCGCGGTGGCTGAGGGGTCGACCGGGCTATGCAAATGAGTCGGCGGAACCGAAGACGCAATGCGTTCGCCAACGGTCCGACGATACGGCTCGTGGCCACGCTGGATCTGCACGGGTTCAGGGCATCCGAGGTGCCGGTGGCGCTCGAGACGTTCCTCACGTCATGGCGCCGACGAGCCAAGGGAGGCGTGGTACACATCATCACCGGGAAGGGCAGGGGGTCGTCCGGCCACCCGGTCTTGCGACCACGCGTACGGAGGCTGCTCGCCGAAGACTACAGCGACCGGATCGATTGGGTCGAGCCGGACCACAGCGAAGGCGGGTTTCTGGTCAAGCTCAAGTAGCGCGACCTACTCCTCCCGCAACGTCAACGCCGGGTCCACGCCGGCGGCCCGACGCGCCGGGAGGAAGCACGCCAGCAGCGCCACGCCCAACATCGCCCCCGACACGGACACGAACGTGAGGGTGTCCGTGGCCCCCACCCCGAAAAGCAGGCTCGACATGTAGCGCGTGAGGGCGAGTGCGGCGCCGATGCCCACTGCCACGCCCACACCAACCAGTCGCATCCCCTGGCCCACGACCAGGCGGAGTACGTTGGACGGTCCACCCCCCAAGGCGAGACGGATGCCGATGTCCCTTGTGTGTTGCTGCACGAAGTATGACATGACGCCGTACACGCCGATGATCGACAGCAGCAACGCGATCCCGGCGAAGGCCGCGACCAAGATCGTGAGGTACCGGGGGCTGGCGAGAGAATCGGCGAATCCCTCCTCGATGGTCGCCACCCGTGTGAGGGGAAGCGCCGGATCCAATTCCCGAAACACCTCTCGCACGGACGGGAGGACGCTCATGGGGTCCACCGCCGTTCGGAGAATGACGAACCGGCCGCGCGTGTTGTTGAACGCCTGCGGCCAGTAGACGATCCCCTCATCGGGGGCGGCGAGCCCCATCTGCTTCACGTTCCCCACGACCCCAACCACGGTGAGGGGATTGGTCGTGGAGCCACCGCTGTAGAACTGCCGGCCCACGGCGGACTCGTTGGGATAGAATCGCCTCGCCCACGCTTCATCGACGACAGCCACCGGTGGACCGTCGGAGCGGTCCCGTTCGTCGATCACTCGTCCCTCCAGCAGCGGGATCCCCAGAAGATCGAAATACCCGGGCGTCACCGCCACCCACGGCGTGGCCGGCTGGGACTCGTTTGCAGGCGTTGGCTGGTCCAGGAGATCGAAGTTGTTGACCATGCTGACAAAGCCTGGTGGGCGGCCGTCAGGCGCGACCGTGCCCTGCACTCCCGGGAGCGCACTGATCCGGGGTAAGGCCTCGTTCCAAAAGGCCACAATGTCGCTGCCGTCCGGGTAGTCCGCCATCGGCAACGTGACGGACAGGGAGAGCAGGTTGTGCGTGTCGAACCCCGGATCTACCTCCCAGAGCTTCGCGAGACTGCTGATGAGGAGGCCCGCCCCGACCAGCAATGGGGCTGCCACGGCGAACTGAGACACCACCATGGCACGCTGAAGACGCCGCGACCGCACCCCCTCCGTTGCCGACCGGCTCTCGGAGCGAAGCGCCAGTTGGAAACGGGATTTCGCTCCCTGCAGCGACGGAATCAGCCCGAACAGCAAGCCGCTGGCCAGGGTGACGGCGATCAAGAACCACAATGCGGCGCCGTCCAGGGCGATTTCCTGCGTGCGAGGAATGAAGTTGGCGCCGACGGTGGTGAGGAGCTTGATGCCTCCGACCGTCAACACCAGGCCGAGGAGTGCTCCCCCAAACGCCAGGAGCGCGCTTTCCGACAACAGGTGTTGCAGTAGGCGCCCCCTGGATGCGCCGAGTGCGGCGCGGACCGCCAACTCACGGCTGCGGTGTGTTGTACGGGCCACCAGGAGGTTGGCGGCATTGGTGCACGCGATGAGGAGCACGAACCCAACGGCGCCGAGGACGAGGATCAGCGCGGTGCCCACATCGCCCACGGCCATCTCCTTGAGGGTCATCAATCCCCACGACGCTCGTTGGTCTTGATAGGAATCTTGCCACACGGGAAAGAGGCGCCGGTTGATGGCTCGGAGTTCTTCGGCGGCGGCAGCGGCTTCGACGCCGGGAGCGAGGCGGGCCAACGCCACGATGAAGAACGGTCCCTTCCGTGGCGGCGGCCCCCATTGCCGCGCGATGTAGAAGTCCCGGCTCTGCTCGAACGGACCGACATCCCGCGGCAGCACGCCGACGACGGTGTACTCGGTGCCATTGAGGCGCACGGTTTGGCCGACGGCCGCCTCATCGCCGTCCAGGTACTGCATCCAGAAGCGATGGCTCACGACGATCAACGGTTCGGTCCCTGGTGCGCCGTCCGTCTCGGTGAAGAGCCGGCCGTGGAGCGGCGTGATTCCCATCAGGGGGAAATAGGTCCACGTGACGGACTTTCCCCGAACCCGGTCTGCCACGGCTCCCCGGTTCAACGTGAGGGTGGTCTGGTTGTAACCGGCAATCTGACTGAAGCTGGTCTGTTGCTCGTCCAGTGCACGGTAGTCGGCGACGGAGAACGGCCAGCGGTTGGGAGGAGAGTCGGTGTAGATCCGCACGAGTTGACCGGGATCGGGATACGGCAACGGCCGCAGCAACACCGCGTTGATCACGCTGAAGATGGCCGTGGTAGCGCCGATGCCGAGACCAACGGTCAAGACAATGGTTGCCGTGAGCATCGGCGTACGTGCCAGGCTGCGCACACTGTGTTGGAGATCTCGGAAGAAGTTGTGCATGGATTCCCTCGAGCGGCTCACGGAGTGGTTGGGTTGGTGTGGCGCCGGTGGCGCGGTGCGGCGCAAGCGCTCAACGAACAGTCGGGGGGGAAATTGGGCGAGCTGGCGGCGATACCAGGCGTTGGCGGCGCGTTGGCCGTCCCGCGCGGCGCGCCGCACGTAGAGCTCGCCGAGATCGTTCATGACGGTGCGGCGATCGTTGCGGTTCAGCAGCAACCGCAACATCCACCGGGCGATGAAAGGCGGGCGCTGCATCACGCCTCGTCCAGTGTGGCGTCGAGGCCTTCCCAGAGGCTCACGAGCGCCCGGCGGGATTCCTTCAGGCGGCGAAGAGCCAGGGGTGTGGGCTTGAAGTAGCGGCGCACGCGACCGGTCTCCTCCACCGCATGGTCGTCGAGGCGGGAGGTGAGCAGCCCCTTCTTCTCCAGCCGGCGGAGCACGATGAACACGGCGGCCTGGGCCACTTCCCGGCCCGTGCGGTCCTCGAGCTCCACCACCACCGGTACACTGTAGGCCTCGCCGCCCAGTTGGAGAATGGCCAACAGGATCTGGTGTTCGAGCTCGCCGAGGGTTTCTTTTGCCATCAGAGCCTCAATAACATTGTTAGTGAGTATGACGGGCTGGAAGGAGGAAAGGTTTCAAGGCCCTTGGGCGGACCGGGTCGGCTGCAGTTAAGGTGTTTGGAGAAAACGACTTACGGTGTTACGCCGGCGCTCAGTCCGGCTTCGGCAGCAGCGCCGTGGCCAACGCATGCCGGGCCAGCCGATCGAGGACGCCGGAGAGAAACCCTTGCCGTCTCTTACGGTGGAATTTCCATAGCTGGGCGCCGCCCACGACTACCGCCGCAGCGGGTGCCACGATGGCCCACGCGGTGATGTCCGCGTTCGTGACCCAGAACGCGAACTGGCCCACGGCGAGCGAGCCCAAGCCCATGCTCGCGGCCAACATCTGCGTTTCGTCTTCCTCGATGCGAATGGTGGTCTCGCCGTTCCGGGGGGTCACCTCCACGGTGATGGCGCGCCGGACCTTCGTGCGCCACGACAACCGCGTGTCCACCGTCGGGTCGAGTCGTCCCTGTTGACCGAAGGAGTCACGAACGACGTCGAGGAGCGCACCGTACTCCTGCTGCGGGATTTCCCCGGGGACCACCTCCTGTAGCTCATATGAGGCTGGGATGCCGAATATCCGGGATCCCCGGCGCTCACGGGGGCGGTCGAGCGTCCGCGCGGCTTCCCGCACGTACTTCGTGGGGATGTCCACCTCGGCGGCCAGGCGCCGTACGCCCCCGATGGACATGGCATCATCGCGGGTCGTGTCCCGGGCTTGAAGCTCCGCCGCGCTTCCCACGATCTGTCGCACTTCGTCGGGCTGGTACTTCTTCCTGTCGGGCGCCGGCTTCCGGAGGGCTTCGGCGAACTCGTTGGGCGTCGCGAACCGGTGCTCGGTGTCCAGGGCCATGGCCCGGACCAGCGCCGGCTCGACGCCGCCGGGGAGGCCGTCGAGCTTCCTCCGATGCCCGGGGCACGCTTTGACGAAGCGGGATGTACGGACGGCCTCGTCGGACAGCCATCCCTCCGGCACCTCGCCCACCACCATCTCGTAGAACACGCAGGCCAGGCTGTACACATCGGTTCTCTCGTCGAGTCGCGTGGTTCCCGCCGCCTGCTCCGGACTCATATAACCCGGCGTGCCCAACGGGAATCCGGTGTGGGTCAGGGGCTCGCCGCCGGCGGTGCTCACCGCCTTGGCGATGCCGAAGTCGGCGACGACGGCGTGTCCCTCCGACAGGAGGATGTTCCCCGGCTTGATGTCCCGGTGGATGATCCCCATTCGATGGGCGTAGCTCAGGGCGTCCGCAACTTCGGCACTGATGGAGAGGGCCGTGCCCAAGTCCACGGGCCCGGTGCGCTGCAGCAGATCCCGAAGCGACTCGCCGTCCACGAAGGGCATGGCGTAGTAGAGGAAGCCGCCGGCGTCTCCCGACTCGTGGAGGGTGAGGATGTTGGGGTGCTGGAGCTGCGCGGCGATGCGGATCTCCTGGAGGAACCGATCCGAGCCCAGCAACGACGCCACCTCCGGTTGGAGCACCTTCAGGGCCACCCGGCGGTCGTGCTTCACGTCGTGGGCGAGATACACCGTGGCCATCCCGCCCTGGCCGATCTCCCCTTCCAGGGCGTAGCGGCCCGCCAGTGCCGAGGCGATCCGGTCCTGCATGGCGGTCACGGAGGATTCCTCAGCTTCCGGGCTCGGCCACGCTGAGCAGCCCGTCCACCAGGCCCTTCTGCACGGCGATGCGAACGAGTCTCGCCATCCGGCCGGTCTCGCCGGCGGCCACCCGCCTGCCGAAGTCGGTGAGCTCGTAGTATTTCCGCCGGCTGTCGTCGTCGGGCTCGGGGCGGGTCTCCGACTCGGTGATGAGGCCGCTCTCCTGCAGCTTGGCCGCCAGGTAGAGGGCGCCGGTCGCCGGTCGCATGCTGCCCTCGGTCTGCCGCTCGATCTCCTTGATCACCCCGTAGCCGTGGCGCTCCTGGTCGGCCAGGGCCAGGAGGAACTCGAACGACAGGGGTGTGAGAGGAAGCTCGGCCTCCACGTTTCGTTCCGTCATGGTATCCCCTTTGACCATAGATATATATGTCGCATATGGATAAACGACAAGAGGCAATTGAAGGGTACGCCGCCGTTGTTCAGCGACATAAATCTATTAATATCAACATTTTAACAGCAAATACAGCATCGCATTCGTGAATGTGGGCTTGACGTGAGGTATCGCAGATTGTATATGTGTCATATGCATTTACGGGATATCGCAAATCACGTTCAGGAGAACACATGGCTGAGCCCGCCATCCATACGGAAAAACTGACCCGCCGGTTTGGGGCGGTCCTCGCCGTGGACGGCCTCTCTCTCGAGGTCCCCACCGGCACGGTGTTCGGGTTCTTGGGGCCCAACGGGGCGGGGAAGAGCACCACGATCCACCTGCTGCTGGGGTTGCTCGCTCCCACCGCCGGCCGGGCGGAGGTCCTGGGGTTGGAAACCCGTGGGCACGGCCAGGCGGTGCGAGCCCGCACGGGTGCCCTCCTCGAGCACTCCGGCCTGTACGAGCAGCTGTCGGCGGAGGACAACCTGGAGTTCTACGGCCGGGTGGCCCGGTTGCCGGCGCCCGAGCGCCGCCATCGGATCAAGGAGACGCTCAACGATATGGATCTCTGGGACCGGCGGCACGAACGGGTAAAGCAGTGGAGTCGGGGGATGAAGCAGCGGTTGGCCGTGGCCCGGGCCATGCTGCACCGACCAGAGCTGCTTTTCCTGGACGAGCCCACCGCCGGGCTCGACGTGCTGGCGGCGACGGCGCTGCGTGACGATCTGTCGGCGCTCGTGGCACGTCGCGGGATCACGGTCTTCCTCACGACCCACAACATGCCCGAAGCGGAGCGCCTCTGCAGCCAGGTGGCGGTGATTCGCCAGGGCCGTCTGGTGGACGTGGGTCCTCCTGCCGAGCTGCGGGCCAAAGTGGGACGGCCGAATCTCGAAGAAGCGTTTCTTGCGATGATGGAGAACTGATCATGAGGACGGATCTGCTGACCGTGATGTGGAAGGAGTGGAAGTCGCTGTTCCGGGACCGCGCAAGTCGCACGAGAACGGTGGTAAGCCTGCTGGCCCCGCTCCTGCTGGCCGTGTACATCCCGTTCGAGGAGAGTGCCCGTTGGGTCACCGACCCGATCCTATCCCTTCTCCCGTGCATCCCCTCGGTCGTCATCCTCGTGATGTTGATCATTCCCGATTCCTTTGCCGGCGAGCGGGAGCGGCACACCCTGGAGACGTTGTTGGCGAGTCGTCTTCCCGATGGTGCCATTCTCCTCGGCAAGGTCCTGGTGGCGATGACGGTGGGCATGGCGGTGGCGGTGCTGGTGCTGGGCGTGGGGCTGGCGACGGTGAACATTCTGCATTGGGGCGACGGTCCGTTGTTTTACTCGCCGCGGGTGCTGGTCACCGACCTGGTGCTGAGTTTTTTCTTTGCGGTGATCACGGCAGGCGCAGGCGTGATCATCTCCCTCCGCGCCGAAACCGCTCAAGACGCCATCCAGACCCTGGCGGCGACACTGATGGTACCGGGGCTCCTTCTCGGCATGATCCCGCCGGTGTTGTTGTCGCTCCGTCCCGAGTGGGGTGGTGTGATCCGCCGGACCCTGGGTGCCGTGGGCTATCTGCAAGTGATGGCGGTGGTCGTAGGGGTTTGCAGTGCCGTGGCGGTGGGGCTGGTTGTGGTGGCCATGAAGCGATTCCAGCGAGAAGAGCTGATCTGCTGAGGCCGCCGCGCTCGATCCCGAATAATCCTCGTGGTGGCGTGTAATCTTCTCCGAGTCCCATCGCGGGCTCGACCGAGACGGGCAAACCAACCGAGGAAGATCATGACACGTAAGACTTTGATGGCATTGGGGTTAGCGGCAACCCTGACGGTGCCGGCCGCGATGGCGGCCCAGGAGCAGGGAACAGTGACCAGTGACTCGGCCGCCATGGCCAAGGGGCGCCAATACACCGACTGGTTCTACCAGAAGGAATTCTCCCAGCTGTGGGAGGTGATGGGGCCTCAGATGCGCCAGGCACTCGGGGGGAGTGAGTCGATCCTCCCGACGGTCTGGAGCCAGGTCAACTCCCAGGTGGGCCAGGAGACCGAAGTGGTGGAGGAGGAGGTCACCCAGGCCCAGGGGCTTTGGGTTTATCTCCGGCGGGCCCGGTACAGCGGATTCCTCGGGATCATCCTGGTCCAGTTCGCCATGGACGAGAACGGCACGGTGGGCGGGTTCTTCGTGAGGCCGGCTCAGTAGGTCGAAAACCCGACCGGCACGTCACGCCTTTTGCGCTTATTGCAAGATTCCATTAAAGTCTTTGGCTTCCGGCTGGGCGGCCCAGCCGGGGAATCTGGCAAGGAGTGCGATCCATGAGGCGTTTCCGCGAATATCTGTCCCTTTCCTTCTTAGTGGCACTGGGCGTCGTGCCCGCCGGCGGGCAGACCGTCCGCAGCGATCTGGCCCCGTCCACGCCATTGGCCGGGTTCGGCACCGCCATCGCCATCGGCGACGGCGAGGTCTTCATGAGCCGGACCGGGGCGTCCCTGCTGCTCCCCCTCCTGCCGTCACGGGCCGGAGGCGTTCACGTCTTTCGTCCCGGCGGCGAGACGGGAGAGTGGGAGGAAACGGCACACCTCACGGGGTCGGACGCCGGTCTTGGGATTGGGTTCGGAAACGCCATGGCGGTGGACGGCAACATCCTGTTGGTGGGGGCACCGGGTCAGTACGACGGCCGTGGTGCCGTCTACCTGTTTCAACGGGACGGGGCCGGCGAGTGGCGCGAGGCGGGGGTGCTTTCGGCGGGAGACGGGGTGCCGGGTGACAGCCTTGGCGGGGCGATCGCGCTCCACGGCGACGTGGCCTTGGTCGGAGCTTCACGCCACGCCGACGGCGCCGGTGCCGTTTACACGTTCCGGGGTGACGCCTGGACCCAGCAGACGAAGCTCACCCCCGCCGATGTTCGCGCCGGCGATCGGTTCGGCGTGGCGGTGGCCTTCGACGGCGCCCGGGCGCTGATCGGCGCGGTAGGCCGGGACAGCCTGACGGGTGGTGCGCATGTATTCGGCTATGATGGCGGTGCCTGGAACGAAGAGGCGGTCATCCGGACCGCCGATGTGGGACCGCGGTCGGCGTTCGGCGCGCGCCTCGCCCTCTCCGGCGATCACGCCATCATCGCTGCTCCCCAGGCGAATCGCTCCGCCGGCGCCGCCTTCGTGTTCGCCCGTGACGGGGCGGGCCGGTGGACCCAGCAGGGCAGGCTCGTACCCGCCGATTCGTCGCCGGGTTCGTTCTTCGGGTTCAACGTCGTCGCCACCGAAAACGAGGCGTGGATCGGTGCGCCGGGCACGTCGGGCCTCACCGGGACCACCTATCGGTTCCGGCGCGACGGGTCGGGGAGTTGGGCAGCGGCGGCTCCGCTGACGCCCGCCGACCTGCCGGCACAGGCGTTCTTCGGTGGTGCGGCTGCGGTCCGCGATGACGTTGCGGTGGTCGCGGCGCTGGGCACCGCATTCGGAGCGGGTACCGGGTACGTCTACCAACGCGACGCTAGTGGGGTGTGGCGCGAGCGTGGGGAAATCGTGGACGAAAGCAGCGGGTACTCGGCCATCGCCGGCGGGCAGGTGAATTGCACCGACGGCAGGGCGGCGGATGTGTTCGACTGCGCCGACGTGGACGTGGTGTCGTTCCTCCCGGCGAGCGAGGTCGGCGCCGGCCGCGGGATCGCCGTGAGCGACGCGTGGGGCTGGACCGACCCCCAGTCGGGCAATGAGTACGCCATCGTGGGTCGCTTCGACGCCACGGCGTTCATCGACGTCAGCGATCCGTACAATCCGAAGTATCTCGGCGAGTTGCCCCTCACGGAGGGCGCGACGCCGAACCTGTGGCGCGACATGAAGGTGTATGAGGACCACGCGTTCATCGTGTCCGACGGCGCCGGTCCCCATGGGATTCAGATCTTCGATCTCACCCAGCTCCGCGACGTGGCCGATGCGCCGGTGACCTTCGAGGAAACAGCGCACTATGACGGCATCCATTCCGCTCACAACATCGTGATCAACGAAGAGACGGGGTTCGCGTACACGGTGGGCAACAGCATGGGTGGCGAGACGTGCGGCGGCGCATTTCACATGGTGAACATTCAGGATCCCACGCACCCCACGTTCGCCGGATGCTTTGCGGATCCGTCCACCGGCCGCACCGGCACGGGCTACAACCACGACGCCCAGTGCGTGACGTACCAGGGTCCCGACACCGACCATGTCGGCAAGGAGATCTGCTTCGGGTCGGCCGAGACGGCGCTGAGCATCGCCGACGTGACAGACAAGCAGAACCCGGTGGCCCTGGCTGCCGCGTCGTACCCCAACGTGGGGTACGCCCACCAGGGGTGGATCACTGACGATCACAAATACTTCTACATGAACGACGAGCTGGACGAGATTGCCGGCACCACGCCCAGCACCCGGACGTTGATCTGGGATGTGACAGACCTGGACGATCCCATCCTCGCGAAGGAACACATGGGGACCACGGGGGCCAGCGACCACAACCTCTACGTCCGCGGCAACTTGATGTACCAGTCGAACTACGTCGCGGGCCTCCGCATCTTCGACATCAGCGATCCGGAGAACCCGGAGGAAGTAGCCTACTTCGACACGGTACCGTTCGGTGAGAACGTTCCCGGGTTTGCCGGGAGCTGGAGCAATTACCCGTACTTCGAGAGCGGCATCATCGTGGTGACGAGCATGCGGGAAGGGGTGTTCATCTTGAAGAAGCGGGACACGCGCCTCGTCTTCTAACCACCGGATACATCAACGGAAAAACCCCGGACGGATGCCTGCCCGGGGTTTTTTCTTTTAGTGCTCGTTGCCGGGTCACGTCGTCCGGCGATACCGCTCCAACCACACCAAGTCGAATTCGTCAAAAGTCACCGTGTACACGTAGAGGTCTCCGAAGCCGACGACGCGCCGCCCGGCGGGCAGAACGATCTGCTCCTTGTGGACCCCGTCGGACCCGAACACGTCGAACACCGGCTCGGCGCCGGCTCGCGTCGAACGCTCGACCCACGCATCGCCCTCCGGCGTGATGCGCACGCCGCTACCCTGGAACGCCGGCTTCTCGTCGGGCCATTCGTAGTCATCCACGCTGGGCTCGGGGATCCCCGGCGCATGACCGCTGCCGCGCGAGAAACCCACGGACCGCACGCCGTTGTCGATGGTCATGCTCATGGCGAGGGCGGATGTTTGCATGCGTGCGAGGTACTCCTCCTTGTCGGCGTTCCGGATCCGCACAGGGGAGTAGGGGACGTCGGGACCCCGCTGCGGCGCTCGACCATCGAGCCACTCCAGGTAGTACCCGTCGGACCGAGCCACGGCGACGCGACCGTTCTGCCCCACGCCCCACCCATCCTGCGGAGAGAGGGGAATGGGCTGGATGCCCATGCTCCGGTTGTTGGGGCCACCGCTGCTGGTGGACGTCCGCCCCTGCAATCTGACCATCCCCACGGTGTCGGTGGCTTTGGTGCCACGATCGTAGCGCAGGATCGGGGCGGAATCGGGAAGCTCGGGCCGCCCACCGGCGGCCATCACCATGGCGGCGCGTCCCTGGAAGTAGATGCGACCCTGTCCGTCCACGGCTCGGGGCATGATCATTTGCATCGCCATCCTCATGCGGCCGCCGCCTCCGCCGGATTGGGACGGCATGCTGGCGATGGGCATGGTCTCCCCGGGTTGGAGGTGGGGATCCAACACCGTCAGCCGGCCGTTTCCGAGGTCCACCAAGAGGGTGGAGTCGCCGGGCAGCGGGTAGACGGCGTCGGGTTGGTTGTACTCCCCCGGCCCGGCGCCCTGTCGCCCGATGGTGTCGGCGACGCCCGTCGTCATGTTCACCGCCACCAGCACCTGTCCCAGCGGATCGGCGATGAGCACCCGGCCGTCGGGCAACTCCCGCACGGCCTGCACGAACCCAAAAGCTTCGGGGAACGAGGCGTCCGCCCGGTCCAGCGCACGCTTGGTCTGAGCCTGGGCGGGGTTCGGAAGCGCGGCAAGGGCCAGGCCTGCCGCGAGCCACGTGCCCGCCTTCCACAACTGCACTTTCATCAAAATCCTCCTCGGTTTCCTCCATGATGCCTGAAGGGCTGCCAGGGTCGCACGGGACCCTCTTGCTTCTGTGACGGGTATGCTGAATCATACCCCCATATCACCAGCGACAGCCGGGCCCCTCCGAACCGGCGCCGTCCTGGGACCGGCTGGTCGCGCAGCAACAGGAGGTTCCTCTATGAAACCTGTCGTGTCAGCAGTAACCCGTAGTCTCCTCCTCGTCCTGGCGCTCGCGGCGTTGCCCGGTGCAACCGCGGCGCAGCTCATTGCCCTCAAGACCGTTCCGGTGGCGAGGGGTGAGCAGTTCAACATCTTCCCGACTCGCAACGCGAGCATGGGGGGGGTGTCCATCGCGCTGGACGACATGTTGCTGGATCCCTTTGTGAATCCGGCCAAGGGTGGGAGGCTGGCCGTGTCGGAGTTCTTCAGCTCCCCCACGGTCTACAACATTGGCGAGAATGGTGGTGCGGCGAGGTCGTTGCCGGTTGGCGCGCTGTTCGGTTCAGCCGGGTGGTTTGGCGGCGGGATCGCCGCCATGCAGCAGATCGACATGGGCGGTCGGGGCTGGCAGCCATTCTTCCAGACGGATCCGGTGTTTCCGCCGGTGCCGTTGCCGCCCAGAAACGCGCTGAGCGATCTGTCGTCCACCAACAAGTACATCCAAGGCATGGTGGGTCGAAAGTTCGGCGACGGACGGTTCGCCCTCGCGGCCAGCGCGATGTTTGCGGACCTCAATGCGGTGGACGGGACGGAAAACCTGTACGGGGGCGCGTGGAGCATCGATCAGTACGGTCACATGGAGGATTACCGCCTCGGATTCACCGCGGCCCTCCCGGGCGAGCGGACCCTCGAGGCGGTCTTGGTGCACAACCGGTTCAGCATGACCCACGACGTGACGTTCGTGGACTGGGTGGTCACGGACTCCACCAACTGGTTTTGGACCCCCACCGTTCGCGATGAACGCAATCTGGACAAGACGCACACCTGGGGTGCGCACCTGGGGTACGTGCAGCCGCTGCGTGACACCAACTGGCGCATCGGGGGAATCTTCACCGTCAACCGGAAACAGCATCCCAAGATTCCCAACTACGTGCTGCAGAACATTCCCCGGGATCCGGGGCACAGCTGGGCGTACAACATCGGCGTGGGGATCTCGAAACAGGAAGGGCCCACGACGTTCGGTCTGGATCTCGTGTACGAGCCGGCGGTGAGCGAAACGTGGCAGGAGGCAGACGGGCCCACGACAACCGCCGACGGCAGCATCATCCCCGATCTGGGGAGAACCATCGAGAACCGCTTCAACTTCTCCAACGCGTCGGTGAACCTGGGGTTGACCCGGGAGGTGAAGAAGTTCGCCTTCCAGTTGGGCCTCCGCGTCAAGGGATACGACTACCGTCTCCGGCAGCGGGACAACGTCGAGTTGACGAACCGCACCCAGGACGAGCAGTGGATGGAGTGGACGCCCACCTGGGGCGCCCGGTTGACCTTTTCGGATCTCGAGCTGCGGTATGTGGGACGGGCCACCAGCGGGAATGGATTCCCGAGTGTCAACCTCTTTGGCGGCAATGAAAACACTGCGGTTTTGCGAACCGCGGACCTGGTGCTCGCGCCGGATGCACCCCTGACGCTCCGAGACGCCACGGTGGTGACTCACCAGATTGCGATCTCGATCCCGTTCCGTTGATCGCACCGTGTCGTTCCGCTGTCCGAAGCCCCGGCCCTGCGGCCGGGGCTTCTTGCTGGAGTGGTTCGAACAGCAACCATGAAGATTTGTACAGATAGACGTGTGTTGTTACATGAAGCGTCACTGGGCATCTTCCGCCGATGGTATTCTCGACCTTGTGCATCGGACTGTTGTTGCCCCAGGCCGGGCAGTCCCTACCAGATTCCACGCTCATCCACACCGATGGGCGTGTGCCGCCCGCCATTACCGCAATTCGCACCCAACAGCCGCCCCGCCTTGACGGCGTCCTCGACGACGACGTGTGGAGTCGGGCCGTTGCGGTAACGGGCTTCCGGCGCGACGACCCCAACGACGGGCAGCCCGCTGCGGAGCGCACGGAGGTCCGCATTGTCTTCGACGACAGGGCGTTGTACGTGGGAGCACGGCTCTACGACTCGCAACCAGACGGGATATCACGACGCCTGAATCGGCGGGACACGTTCGAGGGGTTCAACGACGAATTCTTCGTGGTGTTCGATACGTATCATGACCATCGAACGTCGTTCATTTTCGGCGTGACGCCGGCGGGAGGACGAAACGACGCCATCGCCACGGGGGACAGCCGGAACACGCTCGACGACTCGTGGGATCCCGTGTGGGAGGCCCGCACCACCATCGACGCGCAGGGGTGGGTGGCGGAGATGCGCATCCCGTTTTCCCAGCTGCGGTTCTCCGCAGGGCGCGATCAGGTGTGGGGCATTCTCCTGTTCCGCGACATCTTCCGGGCCGGGGAGGCGGTGGATTGGCCGTGGACGTCCCAAGCGGAGCCCGGCTTTGCGTCCCAGTTCGGGCATCTCCTGGGGTTGACGGACATTCCCACGCCACGGCGTCTCGAGGTGCTGCCCTACGCGGTGAGCCAGGGGACGTTTACCGAAGGGGCGGATCCAGCCAATCCCTTCAATTCGGGGGCCACGGGTGACTACGCCGGTGGCGTCGATCTCAAGTACGGGATCTCCAGTGACTTCACGTTGGACGTCACCCTGAATCCCGACTTCGGCCAGGTGGACGCCGATCCCGCCGTCGTGAACCTCACGGTCTTGGAAACGCAGTTTCCGGAGCTGCGCCCTTTCTTCATCGAGGGGTCGAACATCCTGCAGTTTGGAGTAGGGGGGCACAGCTTGTACTACTCCCGGCGCATCGGCAAGGCGCCCTCTCGGTCGATGGAAGGCAGCGTGGCGTACGTAGACGAGCCGGTTGCCACGACGATCATCGGCGCCGCCAAGCTATCGGGGCGGACCCAATCGGGATGGTCCATCGGCGTGCTCGATGCCGTGACGGCCAACGAGTACGCCCAGCTGGCGGACGTCGACGGCGCGCGGTTCCCGGACGAGCTGATCGAGCCGTTGACCAATTACGGGATCGTTCGCGCACGGAAGGATTTTGGGGATGGATCGAGCCAGGTGGGTGCATTCGCCTCCACCGTGCACCGGGACATTTCCGATCCGTCTCTCGACTTCCTGACCCGCTCGGCGTACAGCGGGGGTGTGGATTTCCTGCATCGGTTTCAACAGAACACGTATACCGTGAGTGGCATCGTGGCGTTTTCCCATGTCAGGGGTGATCCCGCCGCCCTCGATCGAGTGCAGCGCAGCAGCGCGCGGTACTTCCAACGACCGGATCAGGATCACCTCGCGTACGATCCCACGCGGACGTCCCTCTCCGGTGCGCTGGGGCTCGTGAGTCTCAGTGAGAACAACGGAAACTGGACGTTCAACCTGGGCGGTGGCGGCTCCCACCCGGGCTTCGAAATCAACGATGCCGGCATCCAGTTCAAGGTCGACAACCTCGTGGCATTCGGCGGGGTGGCCCGCCGCTGGCTTCAGCCGGGGAAGGTCTTTCGCAGCGCACGGATCGGAACCGACATCAACACGTCGATGAATTTTGGCGGCACGGTGATGCGCAAGGCGGTCACGACTCGCTTCAACGGGCAGCTCCACAGCTTCTGGAATTTGGGGGCGTCGGTGGCCTTCAACGCGACGGGTCGCAGCGATCGTGCAACCCGCGGCGGACCGCTCATGGAGATCCCGGCGTTGTGGAATGTCGGTGCATCGGTAAGCAGCGATAGCCGAAAGGTCGTGTCGTTCCGGGCGGCGCTCGCTACGATGAGGCGCCGCGATGGGACGTGGGCGATCGATGTGGGCCCCCGCATCCACGTGCGCAGTGGCGCGCTGGGGTTTTCCCTCGGATCGAGCTACGTACGATCCCGCACCGAGGCGTTCTACGTGACCCAGTCGGCAGATCCCACTGCCACCGGTACCTACGGGGGCCGTTACGTTTTCGGCCGATTGGATCGATCCACGCTGGATATCACGCTCCGTGCGGACTGGGCCGTCTCACGCAACTTGACGCTCCAGTTCTACGGACAGCCTCTCGTGGACGCCGGCGACTACGAGGGGTTCAAGGAATTCACCACGCCCAGTGGCTATGCCTTCCTGGAGTATGGTGTGGATGGGGCGTCGACCATCGGGTACGACGACGCCGCCAACCGGTACACCGTCGATGCGGATGGCGAGGGAGCCGCCGCGCCGATCACGTTTTCCAATCCCGACTTCAAGGTGCGCTCGCTGCGAACCAATCTCGTGCTCCGCTGGGAGTATCGTCCGGGATCGACGCTCTTCCTGGCGTGGAGCCAGGACAGCTTCTTCGTCGGCCCCGATCCGTCGTTTCAACCGGTCCGCGAACTGGGAGACATTTCCGGAGACGACCAGCAGAATGTTCTTCTGCTGAAGGTGAACTACTGGTTGAGTTACTGAGGAGTTCTGTGGGCGACCCGTCCGGTCAATCGGACGGTTTTGAAGTCGACGTCGTCGGCACACCACTCGGAGACGTGATTCCCTTTTCGGATCGTGACATTGACGAAGTCCACGGGGTAACTCGCCCTCACGTCTTCCTGAAACACGGGAAACCAGAGGGGAGAGGGTATGCCGTGACCCGAGTAGAACACGGTGAGGCCGTTGTCCAATATCATGTCCTCCGTCACATCCGCCGCGGTGCGGGTTGCCATCCCGAAGTTGTCGAGATCGTAAGGAACGCGCGCCGAGGTGGTTCTCAGCTTTTCCGAACCCAGGAAGACCGAGTCGACGGCCAGATCGCTGTGGAGATAGAACACCAGTTCACTCGGGATGAGCTGCAATGGGTCGAATGTGACATGCGTCACAGCTTGAAGCCTGTCGCCCGGCGCCGCCAACGTGGCGTTCACCTCATAGGCTTTGACCCGTAGCGTAAGATCTGCCCAATGGGTGCCATCGGCTTGGCATGCCGCCAAGGCGACGGCGACAGGGATGAGCAGAAAGCTCATGATGTTGCACTCCTTGAAACATGATGTGTTCTACGTTCCACCGTCACTACGGGAGATCCGTCATTAAAGTTTTGATGGATTCACGCCGCATTTGGTTGCTACGTCCTTGTCATTGTTCTCATGGTCTATTGTTACGTGTCGTTCATGTTACCGTGACATATTGCGGAAAAGTTCCACTTCCTCTTTCTGGGCTGGAGACCGTATGTCCATCCGCATCCTGGCATCCGTTCTAATCCCGTGTGTAAGCTGTTCTACTGGCGATACGGCCTCGACATGGACCGGCGCGGTCACCGACAGCGCCGGTGTGAGCATTGTCACAAATCCTGCCAACGGTATCTGGAATGACGGAGAGGGTTGGACCGTTGAGGAGACGCTTCGGATCGGCATGGCTGACGGAGATCCCGACTACCTGTTCGGACGGGTGAGCGGCATCTGTGTATCGTCGGACGGCCGCATCCACGTCGTCGATGCGGTGTCTTCGAGAATCGCGGTCTACTCGGAGGACGGTGAGTTCCTGAATACTGTCGGTAGACGAGGTGCCGGCCCCGGCGAGCTGGAGTCCCCCCTGGGCCCCTGTCTCATGGGACCAGGGGATACGCTCAACATTCCGGACCTTGGCAATTTCCGGGTGGCCCGGTACGCTGCCGATGGGTCCGCCGCACCACCTCGTCCGTTCACGATCGAGCAGGGCATCCCGCTCAGATGGGATCTCACGGACGATGGCCGGGTGGTGGTGCAGCTGCGAACCATGGGAATGCGATGGGACGCCGAGGCCGCCGCCACGCCCGATGCGGTGGTCGTGTGGGGCGAAGACGGAACTTCCGTCGACACGTTGTTGCTGGTTTCATCGGGTTCCGCGCTCACGCCAGTGCCCACCCGCGAGCACGTGCAGTATGTCCTTTTGGCGGCAGATCCAGTCTGGCAGCTCGCACCCGACGGCCGATTGCTCTCCGGCTTCAGCGACGACTACCGCATCACCATTCACGATCGCGATGGCGTTCGGGTACGGGTGGTAACGCGGGACGTCACGCCACGACCGGTGACGGCGCCGGAGCGACGAACCCTGGCCGCGGCGGTGGAACGCATCTTCGAGCCGGGTGGCGCCCTGTCGCCGGCGTTACGTGGGGGGGTGGGCGATTTCCAGTTCGCCGAGTTCTATCCTGCGTTCCTCCGGTTCGAGATCGGCGTTGCGGGGAGCCTCTGGGTCCAACCGCCTTTGAACGTCGGCGCGCTCTCTGCGGAGGATCAGGAGAATCTCAGGCTTGGACCGGAAGATCCCGATCTTTTCCTGCTGAGTCCCCGGCTCACCCTCGGCGCTCTCGATTGGGACGTGTTCGACGCCGAGGGCCGCTACCTCGGCGTGGTCGCGCTGCCCGAGCGCTTCGAGCCCATGCAGTTCGTGGAGGACGCCATCTACGGCGTGTGGAAAGATGAGATGGACGTGGAGTACGTGGTGCGGTTGAAGCTGGTCGGACGCCTTTGATCGGCTGATACAGTGGCTGCCGCGTGCCGTTTGTCACTGCAGCGCGCGTTGGGTCGCAAGCCCGCCTTTCCTGAGCCCTCACCCTGAGGCGAACCGCAGCGCGCGGAAGGGACAAACGGCACGCGGCAGCCTACTCCCCCAAGGCCTACCCATACGCGGCCCTACCCCCCGACAGAAACCCCGCGCCTCATTCGCTGTATCAACAGACAGAAGTCCTTGCGTGAATGAGGAGGTTACCGGCGATGAAGCGACGTGTGTGGTGTCTTTGGGCGTTACTACCGGTGTTTTGGACGTGCGGCGACGGGCCCACGGGCACCACCGACGACATCGAGCAGCAGTACCTGTTCGAGGTCGAGCACATCAACATGGCGTGGATCCCCCGCTGGGTGGGGTCGGTGATCGAGCGGGACGGCAGCGTGTACGCCTACGATCGCAGCGAGGTCGGGTGGCCCCGGACGTCGAGCACGTTGTTCGCGGAGGACGAGCTGCGCGACAAATACTCGGTCGCCCGTCGGCTCATCGGCCACGTCGACGCCGACGTCCTCGTCCGGCAGTTCGAGCGCATCCGGGGCGTGGGCGACGACTTCGATGAGACCATCCGGCTCTGCGCCGACGCGGGGGTGCTCACCTACCGGGCCTGGCGCTACCACTCGGCGGAGGGATTGTACGAGCCCCTCACACTTCGGGAGGAGGGCGATGT
Source organism: Gemmatimonadota bacterium (assembly GCA_039589615.1). Lineage (GTDB taxonomy): Bacteria > Gemmatimonadota > Gemmatimonadetes > Gemmatimonadales > GWC2-71-9 > B3T1B10. The sequence goes on along the minus strand of JBDHHA010000059.1, from coordinate 19,331 downwards.
GGGGAGGCGGAACACATCGGACGCCGCCGAGGCCCTGGCCGAGTGGCTCCGGGAGCTGATTCCCACCCTGGACGGAGCCCTCGCCATGCCCTTCAACGAGGGGCTGTGCACCCCCTGACGTCTTCACAATCCCGAACTCCCTCCCCCCCCGCGGGTACCCGATGGAGACCATGGCAGACCGCTGCCCCTCCACTCGCTGTTCCAGTAGACATGGACGATTCCCGGTGAACAAACCAACTCTCCTCTTCCTCGTGATGCTGGCGACCCCGCTGACGGCCCAGGACACCGTGCCGGTGGACTCGGTGCCGGGAGGCTCTGTGGTGGGAACGGTTCTGGATGCCGAGACCGGCGTCCCCCTGGCGGGGGCGGTGGTGACGTTGGAGCCCCTGCCCATGGGCGCCGCCGGGCGAGCCATGTCCGGGTCCACATTCTGGAGCTTGGGGGGCACGACGGTGACGGACCGGTCGGGAGCCTACCGGTTCAACGGGCTTCCCGTGGGATCGCTTCGCCTCGTCGTGCGGCGTCTCGGGTACGAGCCCGCCACCGTGAGGCTGGATCTCTTCCGCCAGGCGCCGATGCACGTGTCCGTGGGCCTCCTGGTGCTGCCCGTCCGGCTGGCCCCAACCAAGATCACGGCGCCCATCGAGCCGTTCGCCCGCCTGCAATCCCGAGATGAAGCCAACAGCATTGCCCGCATGGACGCGGAGCTGTTCCGACAGCGGATGTTCCCCGCGGCCGATGCCCGGATCCTGACTCACGGCGATGTGGTGGACGCCGTCACCTTGGGAGAGACGGATCTCTTTCGGGCGATGCATCGGCTGCCCGGCGTCACCACCCGGGACGACTACACCGCGGCCATCTGGACACGGGGCGCGCCGTGGAGCCACACGCGGGTCTACTTCGACGGTTTGCCTCTCTTCAATCCCGTGCACACCGGCGGGGTGTTCACCGGCGTGAATCCCGACATCATCGGTGCGGCGTTCTTCCATCCCGGTGTGCGGAGCGCGGCCGACGGCGAGGGGGCAGCCGCCGTGCTCGACCTGTCGTCCCGGCGGGCCACGGAGGGGTGGAGCGGGCTGGCGGAGCTGTCGATGGTGAGCGGGCGTGTGGCGATGGATCGAGCCACGGGACGCAACGGCTGGACCCTGGCGGCGCGACGCTCCTACGTGGATCTGGTGTCGGGGTTGTTGCCCGACTCTGGCGACATCCCCTACGCGCTGCTGGACGTGGCGGGAAGGGGTGACGTGGCGTTGGGCTCGTCGTCCCTCGAGGTGAGCGGCATGTGGGAGCGGGACAACGTCCGCGGCACGGTGCGGGACATCATTCAACAAACCCGCGGGCATTGGGGCAACGCCGTGGGCAGGGTGACGCTCACGTCGCCGGTGGGAAAGTTCGTCACGCGGCACACCGTGGGTGTGACCCGGTTCGCCGGCCGCCTCAATGTGGCGGCCTTCTCCAGTGGCAATACCTTCGCGGAGAACACGCCGATCCACAGTCCCATGGAAAGCAGTGTCACCTATGTGACCCTCAAGGGCCGGCTCGAGCCCCAGAGGTCCTCCCCGTGGGCCGTGGGCTATGACGCCGTGTACCAGAGCCAGCAGTACAGGGGCCCGTATCCGCGTCCGTACCCCGAGGCCATTCTGGACGACACCCTCTCGCTGGAGGAAGCGCATCCGAGTATCGCGTTCTGGGGGGAGGGGCGGTGGGAGTGGGGGTCCGTCTCGCTGGTCGGGGGATTGCGCGCCGAGGTGACGGCTGCGTTGGACAACAAACCCGCCGTGGCGTTGGCGCCGCGACTTACGGCCCGGTGGATGCCCAATGAAACCACGACGCTGAGCGTGGGCGCCGGCCGCTCGTTCCAGTACACCCAGGCCCTTGCGCCGGCCGGCCCGGGCGTGGGTCCCGAGTTACACCTCACCGATGTCTGGCTGATGGCGGGGGACACCATTCCCGTGATCCGCTCCGACGTGATCACCGCCGGGGTAGAGCAGTGGTTGGGCGGCGGGTGGCTGGCGGCGATGAACCTCTACGGCCGCCGTGCGACCGGCATTGCCGTGCCGGATCCCCAGCCGGGATCGCTGACTTCGGACCGGGCGATTTTCGTCCCGGGCACCAACACGGCCGGGGGCATGGAGTTTTCGCTGCGCAGATTGGCGGGGCGCTGGACGGCATCGCTCGCCTACACCCTCGGTTCGTCACGCATGCGGGCCGGCGGGTGGGAGTTTCCCGCCAGCGCCGACCGGCGCGACGTGGTGGATGCCACCGCCGCGGTGCGGGTGCTCCCATCGCTCCGAGTCGGGGCGTCGTTCACGGCGGCCTCGGGCACGCCATACACCCGCGTGTTGGTGGAGGAAGTTGCGTGCACGGGCCCCGCCGAGCTCTGCATCGGGGGGCCCGACACGCTGTTGACCAGCGAAGGCATCGAGGCGCCCAACGCCAACCGTACCCGTTCGTACGTGGGGCTCAACTTTCTGGCGGAGTGGTGGCGGCAAGTGGGTTCGTCGCAGCTCACGGTGTACGTCCAGCTGCGGAACGCGCTGAATCGCCGCAACGCGGTCACGTACCTGGGATCGTTCGACGAGTGCGGCGGCACGGATGATGTCCTCGTGGCGCCTACGGTCTGCGACCGGTTCGACCGGGGCCTGCCCCTGTTTCCGTTCGTCGGGGTGAGTGTCTCCTTTTGACGCCGTGCGCCTCGGCGCCCTCGCCCGCCGGCATCGAACCGCACTGGTTCGGTATATCGCCCGCTATACCGGCGACCCGGATCTGGCGGAAGACGTGGTGCAGGAAACGTTCCTGCGTTTGCGGGTGCGGCCCCCATCGCACCAGGAGGAATTGAAGGGGTGGCTGTTCACGGTGGCAACGCACATGGCTGTGGATCGCATGCGGGTGGCGCGTCGCCGCGCGGAGTTGGAGCAGGAAGCCGGGCATCTGCTGCCGGTGGCAGAGCCGCCTCCCGACCCGGCGACAAACCTGGAGCGGCAGGAGGCCCGGCGCATGGCCCGAGACGCCCTAGCCGGCTTGAGCGAGAAAGAACGTACCGCGCTCCTCATGCGCGAGGAAGGGTTCACGCATCGGGAGATCGGGACGGCAGTGGGGACGACCACGAAATCGGTGGGGACGTTGTTGGCCCGGGCGTTCGACAAGTTTGCTGCACGGCTCCAGATGGAGGAAGCATCATGACACACGTATCTGACGGCGACCTCGTCCGGCTGTTGGACCGAGAGTTAGACGTGGCCGAGCAGATGGAGCTGGAGGGTCATGTGGACTCGTGCGAGGACTGCGCGGGCCGGTATCTGGAGTTGCGTCGGAAGATTGCGACCGTCGGCGCCGCGATTCGCCGGGGGGATTTCACGTTCTCCACCCCCAACCTGCGCACCTGGGGGTTGCGGGCCGCTGCCGTGCTGGTGGTGTTGACGGCCATGGGCGTCACCGTGCGGCCGGTGCGGGCGTGGATCGTGGAGCAGACCAGGGCACTGTGGGTCGTGGTGGTGGGGGAGCAAGAAGAGGCCGCCACGTCGGGTGACGCCATCGACGAGTCCGGCGATCCGACGGCCGCCGTGTCCTTTGTGCCGGCGGGGGACGTGTTCGTGCTGGAGCTCTCCACGCGTCAGGTCTCCGGACGGCTCATCGTGGAGACGGTAGTGGGAGGGACGGCGTCCGCCACGGTCTTCGGAGGGTCCGAGGACGAGCGCCTCATCGTGCTTCCCACGGGCCTGCGGATCGTGAATGCCTCGACCGCCGAGGCGGATTACACCGTCGAGCTTCCCGCGTCGCTGGCACGGTTGCTCGTGGTTATCGGGAACGACGATACGTTGCGGTACGAACCGGCGGGCGCGGTCGATCGCTGGGAGATCGATCTGGCGGCGGTGGCGGCGGGGCGCTGACAGAAACGGGCCCGATCACTCGCTGGTGATGGGAGCAAACAGGAGCATCAACGTGTTTTCAAAGTGTGGTCTGTTGTATATCGCCTGCGGCCTCTCCCTGGTCGCCGGCTGCAACACCGAGCCACCAACAACTCCGCTCCGCAGTGAGGTCACGGTGAGCCCTTCCACCGTGGCGCCGGGTGGATCGTTCACTGTCACCATCACCCTCACGAACGAAACGGATCGGACTCTGATCTTTGTGGGCAGCTCGAGCTGTCGAGCGACTTTTGAGGTGCTCAGCGGAGAGACCGTCGTGGGCGTCGGTCCGAATGCCTGCACCGACGATCTGGCTCGATTGTCCCTGGAGTCCGACGAGACGCTCACCGTCGATCACCCCTCTGTAGCCGTGGATCTGGACGACGAACCCCTCGAGGGGGGGACTTACCAGATCCGGGCGGTGGCTGAAGTCGCGGAACCCGAGGTGATTGCTGCTGAGGGGCCGACTGCCGACCTGATCGTGACGCAAGAAGAGACGGAGGAAACCACATGAAACGTCTTGCGCAGCTGTCGTGCGCTATACTGTTGAGCGCCGCTTGCGGCACCACCGATCCCGGCGAATCGGGCGGCACCCGGGTGCTGCTCACCGACGCGCCGTTTCCCTTTGATCTCGTCCAGAGCGTGAACATCCACATCGTGAGCGTATCCGCCACGGCGGAGATGGACACGATCATGTTCTGCTACGATGAGGCGTTCTGCGCTCCCGAGTGGGTCACCATCGCGGAGCCCAACCAGCGGTTCGATCTCCTGGAGTTGCAGCGGGGCGCCACGGCGCTCGTGGCCGAAGGGGACCTCCCGGCGAGTCAGTTCAACGCGGTCCAACTGATGATCGACACGGAGCGGTCGGACATCATCCTATTGGATGGCACCGAAGCGGCGGTGCAATGGCCCGTGGTGGGAGAACTGGCGCTGCACGCGCGAGTCGAGCATCCACTGTCCATCACCGACGGTCCGAGTGATGCCAACATCATCATCGATTTCGACGTGGGCCGGAGCTTCCAGCTCTTCAACGACGTGTTCGTGTTCATTCCGGTGATCCGTGCCGTGAACGAGGACGCCACGGGGACGATTATGGGCACGGTCAACGGTTCGCCCGGCATGTTGACCGTGGTGTTGCCCGTTCCAGATGCCATCATCACGGTCTACCGGGGGAACGCCGCCGTGCGGGGAACGTGGTGGGTGGTGGCCACCGGACGAAGCGACGCGAGCGGTGCCTTCTCAATCCACTATGTGTCCGGGGGCGACTACATCGTCCAGGCCGAGGCCCCGTTGGGCAGTGCGTTCGAGGGTACCGCCGTCGCGACAAATGTCCTGGTGAATGCCGGTGAGGAGACGGAGGTGGAGCTGATGCTGGGCGTCAGCGACGTGGTGCCGCCGGACCCGGAGCTCCGCATCTGGGGAGCCCGCTCGCTCTTTGTCGGGCAGAGCACACTGCTCCAGGCCGTCCGCCTCGAGGCCGATGGCGACACGATCGCCGATGCGGCCGTCGAGGCCCGGTGGCTCAATGAGAATCCGGCGGTGTTGCAGCTCGACGGTACGGGGAGCGAGGTGACGGTCACGGGGTTGACGTTGGGGACGTCGACGGTGTTCGCCACCGACGGCGAGCTGGCGGATTCGGTGGTGATCCACGTGGTGGTTGATTCCTCGTCGACGGATTAGCGCTGGACCAGTGCGTCCCGCAGCATGTCATTTGCCCCCAACGCGCGCTGCTGTGGCAAACGACATGCTGCCGACGACCTAGGCGAGAACGGCCACCAACACTCCAGCGATCGGTATCACCGTACCGGTCCAGAAGACGAACATCCAGCGGATCAGGTCGGCGCGGAGCTTGCTGGTGCGAATCTCAAGCTTTGCATCCAACTGCTCCCCCAACTTTGCCTCCAGGACCGTCCCCAGCCTAGCGAAGTCCGATTCCAACGTGTCGAACCGTGAGCCGACCTCGGCGAACCGACGTTCCATCTGACCGAATCGCTTTTCTACCTTGGCTTCGGTCTCGGCGAATCGCGTGTCCATCTTCACGTCGTACTCGGCGAATCGCGTGTCCATCTTCACGTCGTACTCGGCGAATCGCGCGTCCATTTTCGCGTCGTACTCGGCGAATCGCCTCTCCATGTTCACCTCGGATTCGGCGAATCGCTTTGCCATTCTGGCATCAGATTCCGCAAGGCGCTGCTCCAGCTTCGCATCAAAGCGGGCGAAGTTGAGCTCGTTCAGCTCGCGCAGGTCTGTCCGGTACGTGGCATCCACTTGGTTGAACCAATCCACCAATTCGTTGGCGACGTCCTCTCCGAGCGTGTCGTAGAACTTCTTGGATAAGTTAGCCGTGTCGGCGCCCATGAAGGAACCTTTACCGGAGTCTGGGTTAACTACATGGACGATCCCTGTAGTGCTGATCAACACACGAGACGCCATTCCATGTCCGAAGATTCGCAAGTTCAATCACTGCTTCCACTTACGCATCTCACGTACCACGTCCTCCTGGTCCTGGCCGGCACCAAGCTCCACGGCTACGGGATCATCAAGGAGGTCTACGAGCGGACCGGCGGGGCCATGGATCTGGAGACGGGCACCCTCTACGCCGCCATCAAGCGCCTGCGGGACGATGGCCTCATCGAGGTGGCCCAGGCTCCCGCCGACGCCGAGTCGGCGGACAGCCGGCGCCGCTACTACCAGCTCACGGACTTCGGCGGTGACGTCCTCGCCGCCGAGTCGGAGCGGTTGGCTGCGCTCGTCGGGCTCGCCCGGGAGAAGAACCTGGTCCGGGGCGCGGTCCCGGCCCGAGGCGAGTCGTGACCGCCCAACCCCGAGGGCTCCGGTTCTACCGCCGGCTGCTCCATCTCTTTCCCGCTGCGTTCCGCGCCGAATACGCCGACGAGATGGTGGGCACGTTCGAGGCGCGCTATACCCACGCGATGAGCCGTCCTCGCGCAACCCGTCTCGGATTCTGGGCCCGGGAGTTCGTGGCCCTGTTCCGAGCCGCCTGGCAGGTCCGCGGCAAGCGGCCGCCCCGACGCCGGGCCAACGCTCCCACGCGAAAGAAGAACGGCACCATGAACCTGTTGCTCCAGGATGTGCGCATCGCCCTGCGCGGTCTCCGGAAGGCACCCACCTTCACGCTGGTCGCCATCGTCACGTTGGGCCTGGGGATCGGGGCCAACACGGCGATCTTCAGCGTGGTCCACGGCGTGTTGCTCACCCCCTTGGGGTTCGACCACCCCGAGGAGTTGGTGACGATCTGGGGTGAAGACCAGAACTATGGGCAGCTCCCCATCGCCACCGGCGACTTCACCGACATACGGGAGATGTCCACCACCATCGCCGACTTCTCTGCCCGGTACAGCATCCCGGTGGGACTGACCGGTGACGAGGGCGAATCGGAAGAGGTGCGGGTGCAGTGGGCCACCGCCAACTACTTCACGCTGCTGGGGATCGACCCCGCCCTGGGGCGTACGTTCGAGGAAGACGAACCGGCGTCGGTGGTCCTGAGTCACGGGTTGTGGCAACGCCGCTACGGGGGAGACGAGACCGTCATCGGCCGGCGCATCCGGGTGGGCGGACAGCCCCACACCGTGGTGGGCGTGCTTCCTGCCGGGGTGAACCCCAACGTGGTGAGTTTGCGAAGCCGCCGGGAAGAGAATGACATGTGGCGGCTGCTGCCCCAGCAGTGGCTCCAGAATCCAGATCGGATCAACGCGTGGCTGCGGATCGTGGGGCGGCTTGAGCCGGGCACCACGGTGGCGCAGGCCCAGGAAGAGATGAGCGCCCTGGCGGTGCACCTGGCCGAAGTGGCGCAGGACAACGCCCACGTGGACTTCCGGCTGCACGTCACGCCGATGCTGGACGACCTGGTGACGAAGGCCAAGCCCATGCTCCTGGTGCTCATGGGCGCGGTGACGTTCGTGTTACTCATCGCGTGCTTCAACGTGGCCAACCTGCTGCTGGTGCGGGGCCAGTCCCGCTCCCACGAGATGGCGGTGCGCTCGGCGCTGGGTGGCGGCCGCCGGCAGCTGGCGCGGCAGCTCGTGGTGGAGAGCACCATCCTGGGCGTCCTCGGCGGCGCGGCGGGTGTGGGGCTTGCGGCGTGGGGCATTCAGGTGCTCCTGGCGTTGCGACCGACCAACCTGCCACGCCTCGAGGCGGTCGCCCTGGACCTGCCGGTGCTGGGCTTTGCGTTTGCGGGCTCGATGGTGGCGGTGATCCTGTTCGGCGTGGTGCCCGCGATCCGGGCCAGTCGCACCGATCTGATGGGCGCCCTCACCGAGCGGGGCACGTCCCGGGACAAGGGTCACCAGCGCATCAGCCGCGCGCTGATCGTGTCGGAGGTGGCGCTGTCGTTGGTGCTCCTGGTGGGCACCGGCCTCTTGCTCCGGAGTTTCGCCGAGCTGCGACAGATCCGGCCGGGGTTCGACACGGACCACATCCTCACCGTGTCCGTCTCCGAATCGGGGCGGGCGGAGAACCGGGAAGAAGCACAGGTGTTTTTCCGGAACCTCGAGCGGGAGCTGTCGGCGCTGCCCGGAGTGGAGGCCCTGGGATTCTCCAACCGCATTCCGTTGGGTGGGGGACTGTACGGGGGGCCGTGGGCCACCGAGGCCATCAGGGCCCGGAACGAGACGGAGCCCGAAGGGGCGATCCGCTACGTGAGCCCGGACTACTTCGAGGCCATGGGGACCAGGCTCCTGGCAGGGCGGTTCTTCAAGGACAACGAGGACTGGGAGTACGCCATCGTGGACGAAAAGCTCGCCGAGATGGCGTGGCCCGGTGAAAACCCCATCGGCAAGCGGATCTGGACCGGCGCCCTGGGGCGGGGCGGCGACTGGTCGGAGGTGGTTGGCCTCGTGGAGCACCAGCGACACGGCAGCCTGAGCGAAGACTACAACGAGACGGTGTTCTTCCCCCATCTCAATCAGCTCTTCCCGGGGACGCAGCAGTACATCGCCATCCGGGCCGGCGTCGAGCCGGAAGCCCTGGTCAGGTCGGTGCGGGAAACCCTCCGCTACATCGATCCCGAGGCCACGCTGGCCCGGGTGCGGAGCATGGAGGAGTTGGTGGGCAACGCCCTGGCGCCCACCCGATTCGCTCTGATTCTCATCGCCCTGTTCGCCGGCGTCGCGGTACTCCTCGCCGCCGTGGGGCTCTACGGCGTGATCTCGTACTCGGTGAGCCAGCGGACGAGGGAGATCGGCATTCGCCTGGCGTTCGGTGCGGAGGGGGGAACGATCCTCCGATTGGTGCTGGGGCAGGGGTTTGTCTTGACCGCGGCGGGCGTGGCGCTGGGCATCGTCGGGGCGGTGGGGCTTACCCGGGTGATCTCCAGCATGCTGGTGGGCGTGGAGCCCACGGACCCGATGACGTTCACGGTGGTAGCCGCGTTGCTCGTGGCAATCGGGGTGTTGGGATCGTACATGCCGGCGCGGAGGGCGCTCCGGGTGGATCCCACGGAGGCGCTCCGGGCGGAGTAACTGTCCCTTCGGGTTACCGCCCGACCGCCCGCTCGAATAACTCGGGCAGATTCACGGAACCTGATGCCGTGTGGAGCTTCCACTCGAGGATGCCGTCCACGATCTCGGGGCGGTCGTCGCCCTGCTGCCACCGCTCCACGACGCGGGCGGCGATGTCCACGATCCAATACTCAGCGACGCCGGCGTCACGGTAGAGCCGGCGTTTGCTTCCCCGATCGCTGGCGGCGGTGGACGGGGAGAGCACCTCGACGGCCAGGAGGGGAACCGGCGCGTCTACCCAATCCCGGAAGCGGTTCGCGGGATCGACCGGTATGATGCAGAGGTCGGGCTGCACTAGCGTGCGACGGGAAAGACGAAGATCCGCACACGCGCTGGTGATCCGGCGACGGTGCGGGCGTCACGACGTGGTCGCCATCCAGCAACTCGTGGCGCAAGCCGTCGTCGGGGAGGGCGAGGAGCTCCTCGATGGACGTGACGGGTTGTGGCATCGGCATCCCCATAATCTGTCCCTTCTCGACGTGACCCGGCAATGTGGCATGGCGCAACGATGGCGAGCGCTCGCCGGTGTCCGTCATCGATTCCTTTTGATCCGGCGCAGACGATCCCAGCACAAAGGCCCCGGCTTTCACCGGGGCCTGTTGGTTTTGTCGCCAAGTTTGGTGGTGTGCGTCGGTACTACATGCCCGGCAGCGGATCGTTGCTGTTCGGCATGTCGTAGATGATTAACCACGACCCATCATCCTGACGCTCGTAGACGTGCAGTCCCTTGTTGTTCTCGGTCACGGGGTCACCGCCGCCCACGGGCGTCAGCGTCCACACGCCGGTGTAGTACTCCACGGCCAGATCTCCCGAGACCCTGACGTTCTCCGTCTCGTACGACTCGAATGTGAGCGTCATTCCTTCCATGAGCTCCTCGGCCCACTCCCGGATCGCGTCAGCGCCGACAATGGCCGGTTCGTTGGCGAGCATGGCCATGGCGTCGGACGCAAAGAGCGCCATGAACGCGTCGACGTCCCCGGCGACGATGGCGGCCTCCTCGGCCTCTCGCATCGCCTCGATGGCCGCGGCGTCGGCCTCGTAATCGTAGCTGGGGCCGCAGCCAACGGCGGCGACCACCAGGGGCAACAGGATTCCTGCACTCAGTCGGATTCTCACGGACGGCCTCCTTTAGTTTTGGTCGGCTGGCGCTGCGACGCCTGACAAGCGGGGTTTAGGCTGGCGCTGCGACGCCTGACAAGCGGGGTTTACACCGAGGCCAACATACTGTCCGTGCACCGGGGCGGACAGAGCGGTAGAGGGACCTGACGCCCAGCCATGCCTCAATCGGAGCTGGGTCGCGGCACCTCCGGCGACACCGAGAACCCTTCCGTCCCAAAAGCCCGATACGTGAACACCACCAGCGCCACCAGCCCCCACATCAGCCCCGCCGCCACCCCCACGTCCACCAGCCCATGCCACGGCTGGGGCAGCCGGCGCACGCCCACCACCAGGACGACGATCATCGCGGTGAGGCCGTAGGCTCCCAGGAGACGCCGGGGGGTGGCGTGGAAGTATGACATGCAGAAGAGGGGCGCCAGGAGGACATGCCCCGCCCGGGGGTGGTCCCGGAGGTGCCGGGCGCGGGCAGCCACCCGGGGGGCGAAGTTCTTCTGAAACCCCCGGTACCCCTCGCTGACGAGCATGAAGAGGAGGAACGTCACCAGGAAGACCCAATGCCGCGCCCCCAGTGTATGGGCGAAGGCCCCGGCAGCCACCTGGCTCAGACGGAACACGGCCCATCCGATGAGGGCGAACACGCCGGCGACGCCCCAGGCGGCCCCGACCGCGCCCATGAATGAGAGGTCACTCGCTTTGCGTTGGTTTTTGGCATCCATTGGGTGGGCACTATAGCGGGGGTGTGCGCGACTCACAACCGCGTTGCACAACGCGACCTCTTTGGTGGTTGCAGGGTACTCCAAATGAGGATTTGTTATCTGTGTGGGGGGCCGTCGCCCTCCTTCACCCAAGGAGGCATCCCATGTCGATCCGGCTCAGATCCATCGCAATCCCCTTCGCCGGCTTCCTACTGGCGGCGTGCACCACCGGCCAGCCCGGAACGGCCCCAGAACCCCGGACGGGGGGCGGTGTCGAGTACCGGGACGGTGCCATCGTCATCTCGGGCGTGGCCCTGGACGACGGGCGGGGCTCGGTGTTGAGCGCCCTCCAGGGGAAGGTCCCCAACATGCGGGTTCAGCGAAACGGGGTCGACTGTCCTCAGATCACCCTCCGGAGCAACGTGAACTACCGGGGTGTGGGGAATCCCCACGTCTACGTGGACGGCACCCGGACCACGGACACCTGCGTGCTGCAGTCCATCCGCACCGAGGACGTGGATCTGGTGGAGGTCTATGCCCAGGGCTTCACCAAGCGCCCCGGGTACGGCAGGCACGCCCACGGGCTCATCCTGTTGTTCATGCGCACCCAATAGGGAACCGACCTCCGCAACGGACAACCGCGTTGCACAACGCGACCTCCTTGGTGGTTGCGGGGTACTCCAAGTGAAGACTTATTACCTGTGTGGGGGGCCGTCGCCCTCCTTCATCCAAGGAGGCATCCCATGTCGATCCGGCCTAGATCCATCGTCGTTCCCTTCGCCGGCATCCTGCTGGCGGCGTGCGCGACCGGGACCGGCCAGCCCGAGATGGCCCGGGAGAGCCGACAGGGAGGCGGGGTCGAGTACCGGGACGGCGCCATCATCATCTCCGGCGTGGCCCTGGACGACGGGCCGGGCTCGGTGTTGAGCGCCCTCCAGGGGAAGATCCCCAACATGCGGGTGCAGCGATCCGGGGCCGACTGTCCTTCGATAAACCTCCGGAGCAACGTGAATTACCAGGGTGTGGTGAATCCCCACGTCTACGTGGATGGCACCCGGACCACGGACACCTGCGTGCTGGAGTCCATCCGCACCGAGGACGTGCAGCTGGTGGAGGTCTATGCCCAGGGCTTCACCAGGCGTCCCGGGTACGGCACCCACGCCCACGGGCTCATCCTGTTGTTCATGCGCAGCCAATAGGGAACCTGCCACCCTTCCAACGACCAAAAACAACGCGCCCCCCGTACGAGTACGGGGGGCGCTTGTCTTACGGTGGTCAGTGACGCGAACTAGTTCACGTCCCACCACATCAGGTCGGTCAGACTGAGACCGCCCTGGCGCGCAATCGCCGCATCCAGATTGTCGGCGTTCAGCGACTGCTCACTGTCCGGATACGTGAACCGGACGGGGATCCGGGTCAGCACCATATCCGGCCCCGCTACCAAGGCCGGTACATCGGTCCGGCGTATGTGGGCCCACAGCTCCGCCCCGTTCATCCACAGTGCAAGCCACTTCTGCATGTAGACTGAGTTGATGCCGGCGTACGCCACCGCGGGCTCCGCCAGATACGCGGTGATCTCCGCATCCGTGGGACCAACGCCCTGGGCGTCGTACTGGTTCATGTTGGCCGTGATGGCAGCGTCATACAGGTTCGCCGCGTTCCCGGGAATCCATCCCAGCTCCACAGCCTCTGCTTCGAGGAACAGGACCTCGGAGTAGGTCATGACCATCTGCGGGGTGGAGGCCCCATCGCGCCGCCAGAAGTTGCCGATCCGGGAGAACCAGGCGAGGGACTGCCCCACTGGGAGGTCGCCCCGGCCGTTCTGGAGACCCCGATACACGTCGTCCTCTGTAGCCCGCTCGGCGTACAGGGACAGCCGTGGATCGTTGAACGACAACAGCGTGTCAATCATGGTGGCACTCACGCCGTTGTCATCCCGGCCCAGATAGTTCTCGTAGAACGGGTTCTCGTAAGGCGATCCGGGATAATCGAGAATCGCGTTGTCGTCGTTGCTCGTGAAGCCCCCGGCATTGTACGCCGCCACGAACTCCGCCTGTGCGCCGGTGGGATCCACACCCTGGGTGTGCATCGCCAGACGCATGCGCAGCGAGTTGCCAAACCGCGCCCACGCCGCGTAGTCGCCGCCGTACAGCAGGTCTCCGTCGGGGAATCCGTCTCCACCGGCGGTGAGCATCCCCACGGCCCTGGTGAGGTCCGCGAGCATCCCCGCGTAGATGGCGGATTGCGCATCGTACACGGGCGTGTTGTTCTCGGCGGGGCCGGCCAAGGCCTCCGAGTACGGTACGTCGCCCCAGAGGTCGGTGACGATGGAGAAGAGCCACGACTTCCAGATCAGCCCCACGGCCTCGATGTTCGGGACCGCATCCTCGACACCCTTATTGATGACCGTCTGGATGTCCATCAACGGCCCGGAGTAGTAGCCAGTCCAATACCCTTCCATGCGGGACGCCCGAACCAGGCCCCCCTCCTCGTCCGGATACTGTAGCTGGACAAAGTGTTGGGGCCAGATGCCCGTGTGCTGCAGCATCTGCCCCGTGCCGAACGCCGACTGCACGCCGACCTGGATCGACTGCGCTAGCAGGAACCCAGCCGGCACGTCGGTCGGTGCGTTGGGGTTTTCGTTGACTTCTACCAGCCCCGCGGTGTCACAGGCGCTCACGGCCCAGACGAGGGCGACGAGAAGCGCCGCAGGGGCGATTCTTATTCTCATCATTTTCCTTGCCTTTCCTTTCTGCCGTTAGCGCAAGTTGAGCGAGAACCCGATGCTCCGGGCTGTCGGGAACTGGCCGAACTCGATGCCCTGCACGTTGCTGGCGTCGAATGCGGTCTCGGGATCGATGTTCTCGATCTTGGACCAGAGGGCCAGGTTGCGGCCGATCACGGCGAAGCTTCCGCCGTTGAAGCCCAGCCAGCTCACCCACTCCGTCGGGAGCTGGTAGCCGAGGCGAACCTCGCGGAGCTTGACGTAGCTGGCTTCATCGATGGACGCCTCTTGGCTTCCCCAGTTGTTCCCGAAGTAGTCCTGAGGACAGACCACCTGAGTGGTGTTCCTCGAGCCGTCGGGCAGGATGCCGTCTGTTATGATCCCCGGCGTACAGAAGTCCTGCTCCCGGCCGTAGATCGTCGACTCCAACACACCCGCATACTCGCCGAACCAGTTGGTGACGGAGTAGACGTCGCCGCCCATCTGGCCGTCCACGAGGATGCTCAGGTCGAAGTCACCGTAGCTGAACCGGTTCTGAACGCCTGCGATCCAGTCGGGGTTGTAGTTCCCGAGAATCTTGCGCTCCGGGTCCACCTGCCGAGTGCCGTCGGCCCTGAGGAGCAGGTCCCCCGCGTCGTTGCGGAGATACCCGTTGCCATAGAACACGCCGTAGGGCTCACCTTTCCGGGCCTCGATGTTCATGCTCCAGTAGGAGCCGAGGACCAACGTCTCCAGGTCGCCATGGAGGTCGACTACCTCAGACGTGTTCTTGCTCCAGTTGACCGTCATGTCCCAATTGAAGCCACTGCGGCTCCGGATCGGGTTCGCCTGAAGCAACAGCTCAAAGCCCTTGTTCTCCACCTCACCAGCGTTCAGCACCTGGCTCTGGTACCCGCTGGTCCGGGAGACCTGCACGTTCATGATCTGGTCGGTCGTGTTCCGCTTGTAGTACGTGAGCACGAATCCCAAGCGCTCATCGAACAGACCGATGTCGGTTCCCACTTCCCACGCCGTCGTTTCCTCAGGCCTGAGCTCGGCGTTGGCCAGCCCGTTGGGCACACCGAACATCGGGGTGTTGCCCCAGGCCACCGAGGAGTTGTAGGTCGATACGAGCTGGTACGGGGCGGCGTCGTTCCCGACCCGGGTCCAGCTGGCCCGCACCTTACCGGAACTCAGGAACCCGCTCTCCATCCCCAAAGCCTCGGTGAAGACGAAGGCCGTGGAGACCGACGGGTAGAAGTACGAGTTGGCGTTCTCCGGCAGGGTGGACGACCAGTCGTTCCGGCCCGTGAAGTCGACGTTCCAGAAACCGTTGAGGTTGAGGCTCAACGAACCGTACAGGCTCCGGACCTCACGCCGATTGATGACGTCCCACGGGGCGGGAGTCACGGCAGCGTTGTCGATCGTGTAGATCCCCGGCGCCGTGAGGCGGGAGACGTTGACACCGTTGCCCTCGTATCTGTTCCTCCGGACGTTACCACCAGCCGTGATGTCCATGGTGACCGACCGGGTGAGCCTGCGGCTCGCCGCGAAGGCCAGGTCATAGTTCGTTTCGGAGCGGTACAGCGTCTCTTCTCCGAAGGAACCCAGGCCTGCGTCATCCAAGCTGTTCTGGGCGATGCGACGTTTCCGGTGATCCCGGTAGTAGTCGCGGCCAATGCGCCCGGTCATGTTGATCCAGTCGTTGAGCTGGAAGGTCACCGCCAGGTGCCCGAACAACCGATCCCGCTCATCGTCGTTCGTGTTGACCAGGGCTTCCCAGAAGGGGTTGTTGTGGTAGTTGTAGTTCCAGTTGTACTGGCCACCGTTCGGGTCGCAGTCGTGGCCCTCGATGCTGCGGTCTCCCTGGCACTCGTAGTTCCTGAGCGCCTCCATGTCCACCTGACGTCCGAACCAGATGAACGACTGCATCGGGTTGTCCTCATCATACCCGGTGCCCGGCCGGTTCTCCGCGTCCTGCTTGATGTAGTTCAGGGACGCCTCGACCGACAGCCGGCTGGAGATGTTCGATCCACCCTTCAGGGCCAGGCCGATCCGGTCCTGCGTGTTCCCCGGGCTCATCCCCTTCAAGTTGGTGCTGGTCAGGGACAGGCGGATGTGGGAACTCTCGTTGGACCGGGCGATGGCGATGTTCGTGTTCAGCGTACCACCGGTCCGGAAGAAGCTCCGCACGTTGTCGGGGTGGGCGACCCACGGCTGGCCCGGACCCGTGAACTGGTCGATGGGCCGGCCGTCGAGGCGGGGGCCCCAGCTCTCGTCCACGAAGTCCCAGAGACCGGCGCCGGCGCCGTCGACGAATTGGTATTCGCCAAACAGCCCTTGGCCGTAGAGGTCCTGGTAATCAGGCAGACGGAGGGGTTGCTCCGCGGTGTAGCTGATCGACGCCGTCATCCCCAGGCCGCCGGTGGACATACTCTGCCCGGACTTGGTGGTGATGACGATGGCGCCGTTCGCCGCGCGGGAGCCGTACAGCGCCGCCGCGTTCGGGCCCTTGAGAACGCTGATGGCCTCGATGTTGTTGGGATCGATGTCCTGAATCGCGTTCCCGTAGTCGATGCCGCCGTAGCCCTGGTTCCGGGTGCGGTTCCCATTCGAGGTGGCCGTGTTGTCCAATGGCACGCCATCCACGATGAAAAGCGGCTGGTTGTTGCCCGAAATCGAGCTGGCGCCGCGGATCACGATCCGCGCCGAGCCACCGGTGGGACCGGCGTCGGTGATCTGAACGCCGGCCACGTTCCCCTTGAGGGAGTTGACCACGTTCAGCTCGGGCACCTCGTTGATGTCTTCGCCGCTGACGTCCTGCACCGCGTAGCCGAGGGTGGTCTTCTCACGCTCGACACCCAGTGCGGTGACCACGATACCTTCGATACCGATGGCCACCTGGGACATCTGGACCTCCACCCGGTTGGTGGCGGGCACCATCACTTCTTCGGCCCGGTATCCCAGATAGGTGAAGACCAGTTCTTCGGCCCCTGCCGGAACGCGCAGGGAGAAGAACCCGTCCTGGTCCGTCATGGTGGCGATCAAGGTGCCCTTGACGGTCACCCGAACGCCCGGGAAGGATTGCTGCGTCTCCCCGATCATGACGTTACCCGTCACGGTCCGCATCTCCTGGGCCTGGACGAGCGCAGGGGTTGCGAGGAAGACGGCTAAGAGGCCGACGAAAGCGATGGCGCTGCGCCATCCACCTGCTCGCCGGCAGTTTCCAACTGCCGATGGAGACATACGGTTACCTCCTTAAACCTTGTGAGGGGAAGGTGAGGGCAGTCGCTGCCGTTTCCACCGCATTGCACGGTGAAGCGACACACGATTGCTGGAGCAGTTGTCTCATGCTGGCTCCACTGACACGAAAAACCGAAACCACGGACGCAGCCGGCCCTTGGGCTATCCCCGGGGGACTCCTGGTCCACTCATGCAATGACCCGACGCCACCCGAAATGGGCGAGCCGTCTGGATCGGTTTTTCAAAGCGTTGTGCTTCTCTCGAATCCCGACGCACCCTGATGTTGGAGGGGCGAGTGCACCGAGACGGTTTCCGCTACGCTAGCGAGATCCCATAACAGATTGGTAAGGAATCTCTGAAGGAAAAGAATGTTATGCGGTTATGCATTAAGCAACCCCTGATGACAAAATGCCTTTCCCAACGTTTCTATCTGCAACCAAATCATGGAGTTACGGCGGATCCGGGGCAGTGAACGGGGGGATCCATCACCGGCCCCAAAGGGGGGTCGCCAGCAGCGTCCCAAGATGTAACTTCTGAGACTAGGTCCCAATGGAGGCACAGCATGAGGGTCGGCCACTTTTCCGTCAAGCTCGCTTTGCTCGCAACACTCGCCGGGGGGATGCCGGCATCCGCACGGGCACCGCAGGAGGAGCAGGACCCCCCGCCCACGCGGGAGGAGTTGGCCGTCCTGGCGGAGAACGCCGCCCTCTTCCAGTCCCACGAACCCCTGGTGGTGACCCTCGAGGCGGACATCGCCGATCTCAAGCGGAACCGCGAGGAGGAAAACGAGCGGGAGGGGAGCCTCACGTTCCCGGGGCCAGACGGCGAGCCGATGACGGTCTCCATCAAGCTCACCACCCGGGGCATCTACCGGCTCGAGAAGAGCCACTGCAACTTCCCGCCGCTGAGGATCGACCTCCCCAGGGGCGCGGTGCGGGGCACCGTGTTCGACGGGCAGAACCGGATCAAGCTCGTGTCGCCGTGCCGCGACGACCGGGACGACTACCAGAACTACGTGTTGCTGGAGTACCTGGTCTACCGGACGTTCAACGAGCTGACGCCGGTGAGCTACCGGGTGCGCCTGCTGGAGATGACGATCCGGGACACCTCGGGGGACAACGAGGACCGCACGAAGTACGCGTTTCTCATCGAAGACGTGGACCGCCTCGCCGAGCGGCACCTCGCCGTGGAATCGGAGTGGCCCCAGTTCCACCCCTACAACATGGAAGACCGCCAGGCATTCCTGATGGCCCTGTTCGAGTACATGGTGGGGAACGCCGACTTCTCGCCGGTCTACTTCCACAACGTCAAGATGATCGCCCAGGAGGGGCCCAACTACCTGGTGGTCCCCTACGACTTCGACTTCTCCGGCGCCGTGAACGCCGGCTACGCCCGGCCCCCCGAGGAGCTTCCCATCAGGCGGGTGCGGGATCGCTACTACCGGGGATTCTGCCGGGATGAGTTCGACGGGGCCCCGATCTTCGCCCTGTTCAACGAGCGGCGGGAGGCGATCTACGCCATGGTGCGGGGCGTGGTGCAACTGGAGGAGGACGAACGCGACCGCCTCCTCGAGTACTACGACGAGTTCTACGAGATCATCAACGACGAGGGCGACACCCGGCGGGAGATCTATCGCCGGTGCCGGCGGCCCGCAGGCGGGTAGCCGTCTAGTTGGTGCCCCAGAAGGGGTCGTCGACCCTGATGGGCACGGTGCTGGGATCGTTGGTGCCGTCCCCCAACTGCCCGTCGTCGTTCTTTCCCCAGCAGTAGAAGCGGCCGCCGGCCAGCCCGCAGGTGTGGCCGCCGCCCAAGCTCACGTGGTTGAACGCCAGGCCGCCTGAGACGGCCACGGGATCCTGGCTCGAAGCGCTCGCCCCGTTCCCCAACTGCCCGTCGGCGCCGTTCCCCCAGCAGTAGGCGGCGCCGGTATCCAGAATGCCGCAGCTGTGTCCCGTCCCGGCGTACACCACGACAAACGCGTGACCGCCCGCGACCGTCACCGGGGTGCTGCTGCAGTCCACCGGGTTGCTCTGGTCGTCGGTGCAGGTGTCGGCCGCCGCAGCGCCCAACTGCCCGGACACGTTGCTGCCCCAGCACGCCGTGGTGCCGGTGGTGGAGACGCCGCAGGTGTGGAACTCCCCGGCGG
>JBDHHA010000058.1:0-28997 GCA_039589615.1 Gemmatimonadota bacterium | reverse complement strand
CAACTCCCCGCGGCCGTCGGTGGTGCCCGTAAACCGCGTGCCCTCGAGCACGACCCGGGCGCCGTTGACCGGCTGGGCGTTGGTGCGGTCGACCACCGACACGTGGACGGACCCACCCTGGGCTGCCGCCGGCACCGTCATCGCCAACACGGCGAACACGGCCGTTGCGACGGACAACCCACGTTTCAACCAGGTTACCGACATTCTCCAATGCCTCCTTCAAAAGGACATAGGTTACGCCGGCGTGCACCACGCACACCGGCATTCTCTTCTTGGAGGGGATTTGGTTGACGGCGGGTCCTGCAGAACTACTCAACAGTGATTGTTGATGACACAACGCTCAGTGAACTTGCATCGAAGCTACAACGTCAGGTCTACTTGCGCAAATAGCCTAACGCGAAACCAATGATGACTTGGTTAACCCGAGCTGAACGGAGCGTCATAGGGAGGAATTAACGAAACGTTCCTTTCTGTGAAACAAGTTCGTTTCCACTGCTGAAACAGCGCGACCACTAGCGTCGCGATATCGCCCGTTACACACCAACGTCGTTTCTCGTCGTGAAACGTTGTTGTTAACTGTAGTGCAACGCCGAACAGACAATTTGTTTCATGAAGAGACGTTTCTGTTGCTCGTCGTGAAACGTCGGGCGAAAGAGTGGGCGCCTAGCGGCGCCCACGGAAGCGATTGCGTTGTCGATCCGCGATCTCCACCAGCCGGCGGAGCTCCTGGATCGGTTCCGGGCTGTCGTCAACTTGCAGCCGCAGCACCACGTCGTTGTTCAACCACACGCCTCCATCCTCTTTCACGATCAGCATCGCCGCGGACTGCATGCCCCGCGTGTCGCCCCCCGCCGCCTGGCCCGCCTCGAGGGCCGCGAGCAGCCTCAACGACAGATGCCCTTCGGTGTTCTGGAATGCGGTGACCATGTCGTTCACCACCGCTTCCCCGGCGAGAATGTTGCCCTGGGCGGTGACGTACCGCTCGGTTTTGTGCCCCGCCCAATCCGACGCCTCGGGACCGGTGTAGGCGGCGGCGTCTCCCGCGGCGTTCATGACGGCGAACTGGCGGCCGTGCTTGGTCCAGCGATCGGGTTGTGGATCCGGGTCGGCCTCCCAGACGCGGCGGATGACCTCGCTGGGTGACACGCCTTGCCGCAACAGCTCGACGGCCTGTGGACCATAACTCACATCGACAATGGCCTGGGTGGCGACCATTCCGACGCCGGCCTCTCCCCACAACACACCGTTGCCCACTGAGAACACGCGTGACTGCACCGCCCCCCCGACCTCCCCAGTCTCGGGGTCGAAGCCCAGGATGGAGAACGTGGCCACGGTGTCCCACTCCACCGCGACCTGGACGGTGGGCTGTTGCGCGCGGATGGGTGCGACGGCAACCAGACTCAACAGGACGACGGAAGATTTCCAGCGCATGCTTCGCTCCTCGCTCAGGGGTCCGTCAATTTGACCCGGCCCTTCGGCTGCTGCAACCGGAGTCACATTTGCATTGGGTGTATCGGGTCCGTATCGTCAGCCATACCACGCAAAGTCCAAGGAGCGAAGTCATGCACAAGCTGTGTTGGAGTGTCGTCGTTTTCGCGCTCTGGCCGGGAGCGGTGGTGGCTCAAAATCAGGCCACCAAGGTCGCCTTGGTGAAGATGCCGTACTCGGGATCACGCAACGTGGCGGAGATCTCCATCGTCCCGGATTACCTCGAGCGGGGCGGCATCGCGGATCTCCTCGAAGGCATGGGCGTGACTCTCGAGCCGATGCAGGAGGTTCGCCTGACTCCCGACGATGAGCGGGAGTACGGAGAGTGGCACCGCTTGGGGTTGGCGAACGGCCACCTGGCTGAGATCGTGTCACGGAATACGCGCGAAGGCGAGTTGTCCGTGGGCTTGCTGGCGAACTGTTCGTCGGTCATCGGAATGCTCGGCGGCCTCCAACAAGCGGGAGACGGGGGTCCCCTTCGTGTGGGTTTGGTGTTCATCGATTCCCACGGGGATTTCAACGTTCCGGAAACCACACTCAGCGGCATGCTGGGCGGCATGCCCGTGGCGGTATCGGCGGGGATGGCGCTGCACAACCTCCGCCGGGAGTCCGGACTCGCCCAGGGCCTCCCCACCGAACACATCGTCATGGCCGCGGTGCGGGATACGGACCCGCTGGAACAAGAATTGATCGAGCAATCCGACATCGAGATGATATCGGTGGACGACATCCGCTCCCTCTCGGACAACCTCCACGCCCAGATGCGCCGCCTCTCGCGGCTGACCGACGTGATCTACGTCCACGTCGATATGGACGTGCTGGACCCCCGGGAAGTGGCGGGACATCCGCTGACGGTTCCCAACGGCCCCACGAGCGTGGAGTTGGCCGCCGCCATCGCCGAGATGTTCAAGTACGAGAAGGTCGCGGCCTTCGGCGTGGCATCCACGCCCTCCGGCGAGCGGGATCGCGGCGGTGCCTCACGCCAGGCCGCCTACAACTTGATCCAAGGAGCGATCCGGGGGGTCCAGGCACGGTGAGTGTGACCTACCTCACAACTGCCCGGGCGAGGTACGCCCGCCCTTTCCTTAATATAGGGACGCCCGAACGAACGGCCTCGGCCCCCAGTCGGCCGGGATCAGTCGGTGCCGTACTTGAACGAGAGGCTCACCCTGGCGCGGTAGGACGTGACCTTCCCGTTCTCCACGGTCATGTCGAGTTTGTTGATCTCGGCGATGCGTAGGTTCTTGAGGCTCTTCCCGGCCGTCTCCACGGCATTCTTCGCCGCATCTTCCCAAGACTTGTCGCTCGCCCCAACGAGCTCGACCACCTTGTACACGCTGTCAGCCATCTCATACCTCCTGGTCAGTGTTGCCTTTCACAGGCATGCCGCAGTGGGAAAGCTGCCACTCGGTCCCTGATGTCGCTAGGCAGGGTGCGCGGCGATCGTCTCCAGGAGCTGAAGAAAAGGCGCCGCGGGTGTGTCCCACGGCGCCTTTGTCTACGACAGGAACGTTACGACTAGAGTACGCGCAGAAAGCTCAGGAGGAACGCCTTCTCCTCGGCGCTCAATTCATCGAATGCGTCCTGCGACGCTTCCCCTTCCCCACCGTGAAGCTCGATGGACCGCTCGAGAGTGGTCGCGCTTCCGTCGTGCATGTAGTTCTCCTTGAACCGCAGTCCCCAGAGCATCGTCGTGCGGTACTCGCCCGGCTCGGCGTGGGGGCCGCAGATGCCTGCGTTTTCCTCACCCAGATCGTGGAGCAGCAAGTCTGAGTACAGGTTGGCCGTCTTTTGCGACATCGCCGCCACGTCGTTGGTTCCGGTGCGCATGGCAGGCGTGTGACACGACGCGCAGCCGATCTCGTCGAACAACTCCTCTCCCCGCTCCACCGAATCCCGTAGGGCAGACGACGTGATCTCCGCCCGGGCCGGCGGCGCCTGGAAACGGAGGAAGTCGGTGAGGATCCCGATGCCCCGTTCGTCCATCTCCGGGTCCAGCATGGGATCGGCGCCCGCCGGGATCGGGCGGCCGCCCAGGGTCTGCTCGTCGGGGAACCTCGGCGTGGTGAGCCCGATCTCCGTTCGCAGGGACGCGTCCACGAAATTGTACACCCGCGACCATTCGGCCTTCCGGTTGAACCGGCCCACGCGGCCTTCCTCCTCTTCTACCCCCGAGATGTCCCGGCCGGCGCGGCCCGAGATGCCGTCACCGTCGGCGTCGTCCGGGTCCTCCCGTGACAGGATGTCCTCCTCGTCTATGGCCTCGATGAGACCCAAGCCGAAGGTAGCAAGCGCCGGCTCGTCGAGCCGCACGGATGCCCCCGCCGGCGTCTGTTCTGGCGGCGTGTACCCCAGCGCGAGGAGCAGCGGCGTGGCCTCTTTCTGGATGAGGTCTCCACCCTCCTCTTCCAGGAGATCGCATTCGCCATTTTCCCAACGCCGCGCCTTCCCGAGGGTGTTCTCGGTGGTTCCCGAACCACCGGTCACCGGGAGCGTGTGGCAGTCGCTGCATCGCGCCTGGTTGTACGTGGGGCCCAGCCCCTCCTCCACGCTCGTCAGCCGGCTGAACACCGCTTTGCCGAGGAGGAACCGTGCCATTTCGTCTTCGGTCAAGCCGGCCAAGGGCTCGCCGGCCTCACGCGCCACATCGTCCGATGCGCACGCGCCGGTGCATAACGCCGCGCCGAGCACGGCGAGGGTCAACCTTGGATACCGCATCGTCACCTCGCGTCCCAGAAGTCCGAGTGTATGTTCGTCATACCGGACAATCGACGTAACGAATCGGCAGTTTTTCGTGAATTCATCATGAAAAAAAATTCACCGGCCAGGCCCCTTCCCGTCGTCTGGCACCCGGCCTACGAGATCGACATCGGGCCCCACGTCTTTCCCACCCAGAAATACCGCCTCATCCTCGACCGACTGCTCGAGGAGCAGACGATCGAGCGTACCGACCTGCTCACACCGGAACCGGCCGCTGACGACGATATTGCCCTGGCTCACACGCGGTCCTTTGTCGACAAGATCAACAACGGCAATCTGACGGCACAGGAGGAGATGGTGCTGGAGGTACCGTTTTCCCCGCAGCTACGGGACGCGATGTGGCTTTGTGCGGGCGGCACCATCCTCACCGGACGGCTGGCACTGGAACAGCGCGTGGCCATGCACCTGGGAGGTGGCTTCCACCACGCCTTCTCGGATCACGGCGAGGGGTTCTGCCTCATCAACGACATCGCCGTCGCCGTACGGCGGTTGATGCGGCAGAGCATGATTCGCCGGGCTGCGGTCATCGACCTCGACGTCCACCACGGCAACGGCACCGCTGCCATCTTCGCCGAGGACGCAGACGTGTTCACGCTGTCCATCCACCAGCAGAACAACTACCCCGCCTGGAAACCCCCCAGCGATCTCGACGTGGGACTCGCCGACGGAACGAGCGACGCCGCGTATCTGGATGCGCTGGAGGGAGCCATGCCCCGGGTACTCGAGCACGGACCCGATATCGTCTTCTGTCTGGCCGGGGCCGATCCCTACCGCCACGACCAGCTGGGCGGTTTGGCGCTCACGCTGGAAGGGTTGCGCCGCCGGGATGACCTTGTCCTGGGAACTCTCGCCGGTCGTGACATTCCCGTGGCGGTGACCCTGGCCGGCGGTTACGCCGTGAATCACGGCGACACCGTGGAGATTCACTGCGGGACCGTCCGGGCCGCGGCAGCGATCGCCGGCTCAGCTCACTCCATCCACGGGCGGCGCGCGAAGTAGCTGTCGCTCAGCTCGCACACCTTCCGGTTGAGCATGATGAGCGCAATGAGATTGGGCACCATCACGGCGCCGAGGAACACGCTGCCGAGATTCCACGCAACCACCAGCGGCAGCACGGCACCGAAGAAGTGCATCACCACGTAGACGATCCGATACGGCATCACGGCGTGTGGCCCGATCAGGTAGTGCACGGAGCGGTCGCCGTAATAGCCCCACGCGATGGCCGTGGACACGGCAAAGAGCAGCACCGAGACGATCACGACGTAGTGCCCCCAATCCCCAAGCGGGGCCAGCCCGCGACGGAAGGCGAGCATGGTGAGCGGTGCGCCGCTCTCCACCGCGTCGCCAAAGAGGCGTACATGGACAGTGCCGTCGGACGATCGGGCCGTGCCCTCCCCAGGGTTGATCACGCCGGTGAACGGACGGGATTGGGCCTCGTCCTCGAAGAGCCGCTGCACTCGGACTTCGTGCCACGCAAGAAACGGCTCCTCGATCGTGCTCGGGCGCACGGTTCCGTCCTCGACCCGAATCGAGGCCGGCGCAACCGCCCTGACGTACCGCCCGTCTTCGCTGGGAACGACGTATGAGAGATCGCCGCCGGCGAGAGTGACCTCGGTTGGGACGCCGTCGTCCCACGATCCCGTGAGGATGATGACGAAGGCCGTGATCGTGATGATGACGATCGTGTCGATGAACGGCTCCACCAACCCGACGACGCCTTCGGATACCGGCTCGTCCGTCTTGGCCGCGGCGTGGGCGATGGGCGCCGATCCCTGCCCGGCTTCGTTGGAGAACGCACCCTGGCGCACACCCCACATGAGCGTCATGGCGAACACGCCGGCGCCGGTACCGGCGATGCCGGCGGACGGATTGAATGCCTCGCGGATGATGAGCGCCAACGTCGGGAGAATCTCGCCCGCGTTCAGTACCACGATGATCAACGCCCCAACCAGATAGACCGACGCCATCACTGGTGACAGAATCCCGGTGACTTTGCCGATGCGCCGGATTCCACCGAGGATGACCAGCGCCACGATCGACGCCGTCACGAGCCCCATCGTCCAGGGCGGGATCCCCAGGGCCGTGTGCATGGTGTCGGCCACCGTGTTCGCCTGGACCGCGTTGCCGTTCAGCAGCGCCGTCGTGCCCAGAATGACCGCAAACGCCACCGCGAGGGGTTTCCACCGGCGCCCCAGCCCCCGCTCGATGTAATACATCGGCCCACCCGACACCGACCCCTCCCATTTGTGGGCGTCGGCGTCGTGCCGCACGTCGCGGTAGGCCTGGGCGAGGGTCACCTCCGAGAACTTGACGGCCATCCCGAAGAGGGCCGTCATCCACATCCAGAAGAGCGCCCCCGGTCCACCCCAGTGAATGGCGATCGCCACGCCCGCGATGTTGCCGATGCCCACCGTCGCCGAGAGCGCCGTCGCCAGTGCTTGAAAGTGGGAGACATCTCCGGGATGATCGGGATCGTCGTACCGGCCGGAAGTCACCGCAAAGCCGTGGGCCAGGCGGCGGAATTGAATGAACCGGAGGCGGACCGTGAGAAACACACCGGTTCCGAGCAGCAAGAGGACGAGCCACGGAATGGTCTCACCTCCGGCTGGAACCCCGAAGCTCCAGACGTAATAATTCAGGACATCAACGATCCGCTCGATGCGTTCCACCAGATTCAGCCCAAGGACGTGTGCGTGATGACGAGAGGTACGAGATGAAGCTCGGTGTGTGCGAGGCGCCCATGCAATTACTGCCCCGCAGTGGTGATTGGCAAGCTCTGGCCGAGGCGGTGCGGGCAGCGGCGCCGGATCTCTTTCTCCTGAACGAGATGCCCTTCGGAGACTGGATCGCCAACGGACCCGAACGGGACCCCGAGGTGCTGGAGCGATCTCATCGCTTGCACGCGGAGGGACTCGATCGCCTCGGTGACCTTCAGGTACCCACGGTGCTGTCCTCGCAGGCGGTGCTGGAAGACCACCGTAGCGTCAATCAGGGATACGTGTGGAACGCGCAGGACGACGTGACGCCGATTCACACCAAGCAGTTCTTTCCCAATGAGGAAGGTTATTACGAAGCCCGCTGGTACGATCGCGGCGAGCAGCGCTTCGAGATTGGCAATGCCGGCGGCGTGGGGGTCGGGTTCCTGATCTGCACCGATGTGATGTTTCTCGAATGGGCCCGCTATTACGGCCGCCACGGGGCGGATCTCCTCCTGGTGCCGCGTGCCACCCCGCTGGCGTCTCTCGAGCGGTGGAAGACGGTCATCGCCGCGGCGGCGATCGTCTCCGGGTGCTACGTGGCGTCGTCCAACCGCAGCGGCACACCGGAGTGGGGCATCGCCTTCGGCGGCCGCGGGTGGATCTTCGATCCGTGGGGGGATCTCCTGGCGGAAACCTCGAGCGATCGTCCCGTGGTCACGGCGGAGATCGATCTCGCGAAGGTCCAGGAAGCGAAGCGGGAGTATCCCCGCTATGTGGAGGATCTGCCGGCTAGCGCGTCCAGATGACGACCACCGCGCACGCATCGAGGGACAAGAACTCCGCGGGGATCGACGCCCAGGAACTGTACACCTCAACGGCTCCCACATTCTCGATGGGCATTGCGTCGTCCAGCGCCCAGCCCCGAAGCAACATTCCGTCGACGTAGATGTCCGGCGAACAACGTGCCCCTCTGAACCCAGAAGCCTGGTCCCTGAACGTCACCCGATTCTGTCCAAAGCGCGAAGGAGTCAACCGGGCGCCCAGCACCCGCCGCATGAGGTCGCTCAGCTGGTGGGGACGCCAACGCTCGATCTCGGAGCGGGTAAAAGTCTTGCCGATGCCACTGCGGCGCCGCTGGGCAAAGCCCCGCATGCGTCCGAACCCGAAATACGTCGCACGTTTACCCTCCACCACGATGTCGTCGAGTTGGAACGGCACAGCCGGGAGCGAAAACCTGAGATCGCTGCTCGGACCGTCCCGCACCTGCACCTCGGCCGTGATCGGCGTGTAGCCGATGCGACGAAGACCCAGCAGGATCTCTCCCTGATCGACGCTGTCGATGCTGAACCTTCCCTCCTCGTCGCTGGTGGCCACGACCGTCCCGTTGATGCCCACCATCGCCGACGCCAGCGGCTCCCCGGACAACGAATCCACGATCACCCCGGTGACGGTCACCGGCGGCAGCACGGCGGCCTGCAACGTGATGTCCCCCAGGCTCAAGTCGCCGACCATGTCCTCCGCGACGGTGAGGCGAAAGCTCCGGGGCAGAAAGCCGGACCGGCGCAGCGTGATGGTATGGGGGCCCGACGGGAAGCCGACCAGCCGGAACTCGCCCAGCTCGTTCGTCCACGCGCCGAGGATCCACCGGTCCACATACACGGCCGCGCCGGGAACAGCGGCCGCCGACGCCGAGTCGGTGACCGTGCCGTACAGCGTGACGGTGCTGTCCTGCGCAACGAGGGGCGCCGCGTGCGCGAGCAGAACGAAGGTCGCGAGGTGGAGGGGGGCGCGGGAGGCCTTCGACATGGCTAGCTATACCCCTGTCGCAGTATCAGTTCCCCGTCCCGCACAAGAGTATTGGTTCGGACTGTCCATAGGACACCTTGTCCCATTGCGAGGGTGTGTGACTCCCGTCACGCACCGTTGTAAGTCGCACTGCTGGAGCATCTTACGGGATCCCGAACTGTGCACGTCGTGTGGCACATCTCTTGCCATTATACCGGTAGAACACGATCCCCGCCCGTCGGGGTGTCGATAGGAGGAAGGAGTCGAACCATGATCACCATGCGGCTGGACGCCGACACGTATCTCCGGTGGTTGAGCGAACTGGGCGACCTCTGGTTCCGGAAGGGGCGTGAGCCCTCCATCGTGCGGCGGCGCAACAGTGGCGTGTGGCAGGTGAAGCGCAATGCGGCGTCCTGACCCCAGCGGCCTCGGGTGTGAGGTGTCGCTGCAGCTTTGATTCCACCACCACGGCACCGCTCACCCGAGGCCCAACGCCGGCACCCTCCCCACCCCCTTCCCCAGATTCCAATTACCTTTCGCAACCTTCGGGAGTCTCCCGTGTAGGACCCCCGAACGCCCGTAGGGGAAACCAAGCTCAGCCCACGGCAAACGTCAGAACGCATCCACCAACGCAATGCTCTTCGTCCTCGCAACACTAGCGGTCGCGCCGCCAACCGGTTTTGATCCCGAGCCTCTCAACGTGCAGGTCCCTCGCCTGGAGGCGGAGATCACTGTGGATGGCGCGCTGGACGAACCGGTGTGGCGCGAAGCGGCCACGCTCACCGGCTTCTCCCAATACCTGCCCGTCGACGGGCGGCCCGCCCAGGACTCCACCACGGTCCTCGTGTGGTACTCGCCCACGGCCATCCACTTCGGGATCCGAGCCTACGAGGGCCACGCCGATGTACAGGCCACCCTGGCCGATCGGGACAAGATCGACAGCGACGACTTCATCCAGGTCCTCCTCGACACGTTCGATGACCAGCGCCAGGCGTTTCTCTTCGGCGTCAATCCCTTCGGCGTGCAGGCCGACGGGATTCTGCGGGACGCGGCCAGGCGGGCCACCTCGTTCGGGCACGGGAACACCGGGCGCTCGTATTCCATCGACTACAGCCCCGACTTCGTGTTCTACTCCAAGGGCCAGATCACGCCGGACGGCTACCAAATCGAGATACGCATCCCGTTCAAGAGCTTCCGGTTCCAGGCGGCGGACCCCCAGAATTGGGGGATCAACGTCATCAGACGGGTCCAGCACTCGGGGTACGAGGACACGTGGAGTCCGGTCTTGCAGGCGGACGCGTCGTTCCTTGCGAAGAGCGGGACCCTCCAGGGACTGACGAACCTGAGCCGCGGCTTGGTCCTCGACATCACCCCCGAGGTCACCTCCAACGTGTCGGGTGCTCCATCGGTCACGGGGTGGGACTACGACGCCAACGAGCCGGAATTCGGCGGGAATCTGCGGTGGGGGATCACCAACAACCTCTTCCTCAACGGCACGGTCAATCCGGACTTCTCCCAGGTCGAGGCCGACGTCGCCCAACTCCAGTTCGACCCGCGCCAGGCCGTCTTCTTTCCGGAAAAGCGTCCCTTCTTCTTGGACGGCATCGAGCAGTTCGCCACACCGAACCAGTTGATCTACACGCGCAGGCTGGTGAATCCCGAGGGAGCGGTGAAGCTCACGGGCAAGGTCTCCAACACCAACCTCGCGGTCCTCTCCGGGGTGGACCACGAGAGCATGTCCGTCACGGGAATCGACAACCCGATCTACAATCTGCTCCGGGTCCGCCGGGATATCGGAGGTCAGTCCACCCTTGGCGGGGCGTACACCGACAAGGTGGATGGCAACAACTACAACCGGGTGGCCGCGGGAGACGGCCGCTTGGTGCTTGGATCGTACAACGTCGTTTTCCAAGGAGGCGCCAGCGTTACGCGGTCGGCCGGTGAGACCGTGTCGGCACCCCTGTGGCTACTCAATGTCAGTCGGGCCGGACGCCGATTCGGCTTCAACTCGAGTGTGTCCGGCATCCATCAAGATTTTCGGGCGGCCAGCGGATTCATCCGCCGCGCGGGCGTTGCTCGCGCCAACTTCTCGCCGAGATACTCGGTGTTTGGGCAGGAGGGCGCGACGATCGAGAGCTGGACCGGGAGCGTCACCCTGGACGGCACGTGGAACTACGACCGGTTCTTCGACGCCAAGGCGCCGAACGACTCGAAGCTCCACCTGAACAGCCTGTTCACCTTCCGTGGCGGGTGGCGCGCGACTGTGGCCCTCTTGATCGAGTCGTTCAAATACCCGACAGAGCTCTACACGGATTACTTCATCGAGCACTCCACACCCTCGGGCATCGACACGATTCCGTACACGGGCACCAATCGCCTCAATAACCTGGACCTGGTACTCAACATGTCCACGCCGCAGTTCCAGAAGTTCTCGGGGAGCTTGATGGTCATCGTGGGCCGGGACGAGAACTTCTTCGAGTGGGCGCCCGCCAACATCGCCATCGTGACGGCCAACGCGAATTGGCGTCCTACCGAGCAACTGCGGATGAACTTTCTCTACAACCACCAGCAGTACATCCGGCCATCCGACTGGAGCAACGTGGGATTGCGGCGCATTCCGCGGGTGAAGCTCGAGTATCAGCTCTCCCGGGCCATCTTCGTGCGGTTCGTCGGCCAGTACGACGCAAACTTTCGCGACGACTTGCGGGACAACTCCCGGACCGAGGACCCGATCCTCATCCACGATCCGGGCACCAACACGTTCACTCGAGCCGTGGCGGCCACGCGGAACGACTTCAGAGTCGACTGGTTGTTCTCCTACCGGCCCAATCCCGGCACCGTGTTCTTCGTGGGATACGGCAGCAGTCTGTCGGAGTCACAGTCCTTCCGTTTCAACGACCTGGAGCGCGTCGATGACGGGTTCTTCGTGAAGTTCAGCTACCTGTGGCGCATGTAGGTCTGTCCGTTCTTCATCACGAACACCACCCGCTCCAGCGCGCCAAGGTCACCCAACGGATTGCCGTCCACCGCCACGATGTCGGCGAACGCGCCCGCCTTGACCACGCCGAGGCGGCCTTCCATGCCCAACAACACCGCTGCATTGATGGTCGCGGCCTGCAGAATCTCCAGGCTGGGCATGCCGGCCTCCGCATAGGCGAACAGCACGCGTTTGGCGGCCTCGCCCTGGGGGCGGTTCATATCGATGTACATGTCGGATCCCGCAGCGATGGTGACCCCCGCGGCACGGGCACGTCGCAGCCGGTCGCGAAGGAACTGCAGCTGGCCCGACACCTGTGCAGGAGAAGCCGGGTTGTCCTGCCCTTCGAAGAACTTTAATAGTCCCAGACTGTCCACGTCGGTGGGAACCAGAAAGGTGCCTTGCTCGGCCATGAGGCTCAGCGTCGAGTCCGCCACCTGATACCCGTGATCGATGGCGTCCACACCCGCCTCCACCGCACGCCAGATGGCGGCGTCGCTCGTGGCGTGGGCCGACACTTTCACGCCAAGGCGATGGGCCGTTTCGACGATGGCCTCCATCTCGGCGATGGACAGCGACCCCGGGTTGGGCGTGTTGTTGGCAAAGATCTTGATCACCCTCGCCCCGAACGCCACGTTCTCCTGCACCGCGGCGGCCGCGTCTTCCGGACCGCGGACGATGCGATACTCGGTGTCGGCCACCGAGCGGAACTCCGGCTGCAACCCGGGGAACTGGCCCCCTTCCGGGCTCAGCCCCGGCCCCGACGGAATCACCCTCGGCCCGGCGTGGGAGCCGTCTGCGATGGCCCGGGACAGGGCCACGTCGCCGAACTGGCCGCTGTTCCCCAGGTCGCGCACAGTGGTAATGCCCGCGTCGAGGAACGTCCTGGCCCTGGCGGCGCCGTGGAGCGCCCGGAGCACCGTGCCCTCGGTGACCACCGCCTTGATTCCCTCCATGGTCAACCCCGAACCGATGGCTTCCAGGTAGAGGAGATGTGTGTGGGTATCGATGAGGCCCGGGATCACCGTGTAGGCGCGAAGGTCGATCACCTCGTCCGCTGCCGGAACGTCGGCGGCGTCGCGGATCGCGACGATGCGATTTCCGTTCACGACGATATTCTTGGGTCCCAACAAAGTGCCCGCCTCGCTGTCGAACACGTTGCCGGCCCGAATGACCGTACTGCCGGACTGTTGCGCGGAAAGGACTCCCGGCGCCAAAAGCGTCACCAGGATAATCCAGCGTGATGTCTGCGTGATCATGAGCTCAGGACAACCGATAGGGTTGAAGCAATCTGGCTCCAGGAAGCCGATCGCGGTATAGTTGTGGGCTGCCGGAACCCCTTGGCCCAACGGAGGCCACACACCGTGGTGGCCGGCGGCGTAGGAGACGGAAACGTAACACCCAGCAGCGAGGTCTTATGTGTAGGATGAAAGTGGTCGTCGGCGTCACGGCGATGCTGTCCGTGACGCCCCTCTTCATGTCGCCCCCCCACCTGCATGCCCAACAACACCCCCGGTGTGCCCCTGACAATGCGGGCCTGAGCCTCCCCGACGGCTTCTGCGCCCTCATCGTCGCCGACGAGGTGGGCCGGGCGCGCCACATGACCGTCGCCCCGAACGGGGACGTCTTCGTGGCTGTCGGGCGCGGTCGACAGGGTCCCGACGGGGGGGTCCTCGTGCTGCGGGACAACGACGGGGACGGCGTGGCGGAAGTGCAGCGGCGTTTCGGCAGTGGCTCCGGCGACGACGTGAAATTCCACGGGGACTACCTCTACTACTCCACCAACGACGCCGTGATGCGGTATCCGTGGACCGCCGGCGCCCTGGCGCCGGCCGGGGAGGCAGATACGATCGTGAGCGGCTTGCCCGCAACGGGCAGTCACCGCTCGAAGACCTTCGCCTTCGGCGCCGACGGCGGCCTCTTTGTAAACATCGGTTCTCCCGGAAACATCTGCACGCAGCGCGAGGGCGAACCCCAGCCCGATCCCTGTCCCGAGTTGGAGACGCGGGCCGGCATCTGGCGCTTCGACGCCGACCGAACGGGACAGCGACAGACCGACGGACGCCGCTACGCCACGGGGCTGCGGAATACGGTGGCGCTGGCGTCACGCCCCCAGGACGGCGGGCTCTACGGCGTGATCCATGGCCGGGATCAACTCGGCGCGTGGGAATACTTCGACGAGCGCTACAACGCAGAGAACCCGGCAGAGGAGTTCGTCCGGATCGAGGCCGGCGCCGACGTGGGGTGGCCGTACTGCTACTACAGCCCCGAGAGGCAACGGAAGTTGTTGGGGCCGGAGTTCGGTGGTGACGGGGAGCGCCAGGGCCGCTGTGCGGACGTGGCGCAGCCCTTGATCGGCTTCCCCGCCCATTGGGCGCCCAACGGGTTGCTCTTCTATAGCGGCGAGCAGCTGCCCACCAGATACCAAGGAGGAGCCTTCGTCGTGTTCCACGGTTCGTGGAACCGGGCGCCCCTCCCCCAGGCGGGATACAACGTCGTGTTCGCCCCGTTCAGCGGAAACGACCCCACGGGTGATTGGGAGATCTTCGCCGACGGCTTCGGTGGGGCGGAGCCCAGCCCGAGAGGAAGCGCACACCGCCCTGTCTCCATCGCGCAAGGCCCGGACGGCTCTCTCTATGTCACCGACGACGCCGGCGGCCGGATCTATCGGATCATCTATCGGGGAGGATAACTCTCACCATCACACCACTTACGGTGCCGGGTTTCGGTCTGCCGCGTTACGGCCCGAAACTCGGCACCGCCCAGAGCACTCCCCGCCCTCCGACAACTCCCTTATCTTGTGGATAAGGAGCAACCAACCCCTCATGAGTATCAAGCTTTTCCACCGAACGACCATCGGTGATGCCCGCCGCATCGCCAAAGAGGGCTTTGACGATCTCGAATGGGATTTCGGCCTCTACGATGCGCGGAGCGGCAAGGAAGTGTCCGCCACCGGCGTGCTCCTCACCGACCGTCCCCTCGGCGCCGAGGAAGGCCTCGAAGGCGATGCGGTCCTCGAGGTCCAACTCGACGTGACCGAAGAGGCGATGGCCACCTTCGAGCTGGAGGGGATGCTGTGGGACGCCCGGGTGTGGCTCGTACCAGCCGAGTGGGCTACCGACCATGCCACGGTTCGGATCGCGTCCGTCGACCCTTCGACATCGGGATTCTTCGACCAGAACACCGGAGAGCCCGAGCTGTAGAGTAGCACCCCTTTCCCAGACCCCACCTAGCCATCCCGGGTGCGCGTATAGTCATTGACTTTGTATTACAAAGTACTTTATACTATAGAGAACCAACACCAGGCGGTGTCTATGAGCCTGCCGACCCAGCGGGGCCTCGGCATCCTGGGGATGGCTTCACTCCTCGGAATCCTCGGCGATGGCCTCCTCAGGGCCACACCGTGGGGCATCAACCTCCCGCTATGGATGGGGGTGGCCGCCGCCACGGCATGGGCCCTCCTCCCCGCCCGATCCCACGACCGCACCCCCATTGCGGGATGGCCCCTGTTGCCCGTGATCTTCTTTGCACTCTGCTTTGCCTGGCGGGACTCGAGCTTTCTCCACTTCTGGAACGCCGTCGCGATCCTCGGCGCCCTCTCTCTCCCGGCGCTCCAACTACACGGTGTTCGGCTCCGCCTGGCCCGCATCACCGACTACGCCATGGGACTCGCCGCCAGCGGCGTGAACGCCGCCGTCGGGGCTATGATGCTGACGCCCGACGATGTCCACTGGCACAAGATGTCCCGCCACGGCCGGCAGGCGGGAGCCGCCGCAGTGGGTGTTGCCCTGGCCATTCCCGTCCTCCTGGTGTTCGGCGGGCTGTTGGTGTCGGCGGACCCGGGCTTCGAGCGGATCGTGCGGTCGTTGGTGGATTGGGACTTCTCCACGATCGCCTCCCACGTGCTCCTGGCCGGGTTCATCGCGTGGGCCTCGGCCGGGTACCTGCGCACGCTTGCCACCGCGAAAGACCCGGTCCTCAAACTCGGCAGTACGGCACTCGCCAAGGCACCGCGCAAACCGGCACTGGGCATCCTCGAGCTGGGAATTCCCCTGGGAGCGTTGAGCCTGACCTTCCTGGTGTTCGTGGGACTCCAGGCCCGCTATCTGTTCGGTGGCGAAGCCGTGATCTTCGAAACCGCGGGCCTCACCTACGCCGAGTACGCCCGGGGTGGTTTCTTCGAGCTTGTCACCGCGGCCACCCTCCTGTTACCGGTGCTCCTGGGAGCCGAATGGTTGCTCGACCAGAGCAACCCGAAGAACGTGGTGCGGTTTCGGGGCTTGTCCGCGACCCTCCTGGTGCTCATCGGCTTGATCATGCTGTCGGCGGTGCAGCGGATGCGTCTGTACATGGACGCCTACGGCCTGACGGGGGACCGCTTCTACGCTATGGCGTTCATGATTTGGATCGGTGTCGTGCTGGCCCTGTTCGGTGCGACGGTACTGCGAGGGAGGCGGAACCGCTTTGCGTTCGGGGCGGTGACGACGGGCTTCGCGACGCTGGCGATCCTCAACATCATGAACCCGGATGCGGTGATCGTACGCGCCAATCTGGCGCGGGCCGAGGCCGGTGCGCAGTTGGATCTGGAGTACGCCGGGCGGTTGGACGCGGATGCGATCCCTGAGCTGGTGGCCCGGGCCCCGGCGCTCCTCCCGGAATGGCAATGTGAGATCTTCTGGGGCGCCATCGATCGCTGGACACCGGCGGAAGCGCCCGACTGGCGGAGTTGGAACTTGGGACGGAGCCGCGCGCGCCGGGCGGTCAGTCGTGCGGACAGCGAAGGAGCGCGCTGCGAATAGTCGTTCCGGCGCTTCACGCCTTGTGACGTTGCCGGGGTAGGTTGTCGCAGATCAGCCTGAGGGATACGCTACTACACCACCCCCAGGCGACAACCACCCCAGGAGGGTCCCGTGGACCGCAAGGCGTCTTCTCTGGTGCTGTTCTCTCTCTGTTCGATCGTCACCGCGTACGCGACCGTCGCGACGCACGGCCCCGCACCTGCCCCGACCATCCAACAGATCCAACCGTTCTCGTACGACTACGCAGAGGAAGCGGCCCTCGCCGAGCGCTTCGACCTCGACGCCCCCGACCCCGACCTGCTGCGGGAGACCTTCGCCAAGCGGCGTGCTCGCGTATTACAGTCGATCTCCGACGGCGCCATGATCGTCTTCTCGGTGGAGTGGGTACAGCCGCGGCGCCTCGAGTTTCAGGTTCCCCACAGCGACAATCACGATTTCATCTTCCTGACCGGGCTCGAGGGGTTGGAGAGCGTTGGATCGGCACTTCTTCTCCTGCCGACGCCGGACAAGGACTGGGTCGTGCTGTACACGTCGTCCGACGTCGAGGCCGTTCGGCAGGTCACGGGCATCGACGACGTTCGGCCCTACCACGAGCTGGAGGAAGACCTGTCGGTGGCGATGACCGACTACCGCGATTGGCGCATCACGCAGATTCGCCGCTGGCCCCTCCCCGCCGCACTGTCTCAGAAATGGGGCCGTGATCACAAGGTGCTGTACCTGAACTACCCGCGCTTCTTCCGGTTAGGGCTACCCGAGCCGCCGCGCCTGGCGCTGTTCGAGCGCTTCGAGCAGTTCTCGCCCGAAATGGAGCTGCGCGACGCCGCCGACCTCCTGGATCCCGTGCGGATGCTGCACGATGCGTACGGCCTGGCCAGTCTCCGCCGGGCGGTCGAGATCACGGGCGAGGGCATCATCGAAGCCCTGCGAGCGGCGCGAGTGGGAATGACCGAGCGGCAGGTGATGGAGACAATGGATTTCGTGTACCGCTACCGCGGCGCCGATCTCGGGTTCCCCACTTCGGTACGGCGTCACCCCATGACCGGGCGGGCAGCGGAGCCCCGATTGCCAGAGGGGTTCATTCAATACGTTTCCCGGTCCGGCGGGGCGGTGTTTCAACCGGGCGACATGCTGCACACGGACACAGGAGCCGAATTCAACCACTACTCGGCAGACCTCCAACGCAACCTCCCCATCGACGGCACGTTCAACGCCGAACAGCGCCGTCTCTACGACATCGCCCTCGACGTCCAGCGGACGGTGATCTCGAGGATCCGTCCAGGTGTCACCTGGCGCGAGTTGCACGACCTGGCCGACCGGATGCTACGGGAGGCCGGCGGGTACGACCGGTACTGGACCTACGGCATCGGTCACTTCATTGGCATGGAGGTGCACGACGAGGGCGACTACGAGCAGCCACTCCAACCCGGGATGGCGCTGTCCATCGAGCAGGGTGTGGCGCCGCCCAATGGGCCACGGATCGCTTTTGAGGACGACGTGATCGTCACCCCGGACGGACACGACTGGATCAGCCGTTTCGTCCCCATCGAGATCGACGAGATCGAAGAACTGGCCCGGCAGGAGAGCAGCTTCGAAGCGTTCGTGCGAGGGAACGCCAACCGTCACTAGGCAGTTGAAGCGTCGGTACGGTCGCCGGCGGCCGACGTCCCGTCACGCCCGCTCATCCGCCGGATCGTTGCGGCGTCGATGAGTGGGCCTTGTACCAGGGAGTCCCCTTCCCGGCTTTCGTCACGAACGGCTCCCGGACGGCTCTTCGGCGACGTGGACCTCGGCTGGGTTGATGTCGACAATCACCGACGAACCGTACGCCAGGCCCTCGATGAACGGCGCCATGACCTCGACGATCGAGGGGGGCTGGAAATGTTGGGGCTTCGTTTCAGGGTGGGGGTGGTAGATGAATCCCTCCTCCACGACATCACCACACGAGATCCGGCACGCCGAAAACGAGAAGTCCTCGGCGGCGTGGTTCGACGCCCACCGCACCCCCCGAAACGTGTATGCCGGGTGCACCAAGACGAGCGCCAGGGGCGCGACGGAGACATTGAGCGTTCCCGGGTAGCAGTGGGACAGGTCAAGCCCGCGCTTCCCAAAGAGCGGGATCTGCGCCCGTATCGTCCCGCCCGGAAACGCCCCGCGCACTCCCGACGCCACACCGTACCCCTCACAGACCACACCGGGGATGGCAGTCCACTCCACGCCTCAGCCCCCCCGCAAGATCTGCCTGATCGACTGGTGTAGCTCGCGAAAGCCACTTCCCCTCGACGTCACGTTCGTAAGCACGATGACCGTGTGGTCGTTGTCCTCCGCGCCG
This sequence comes from Gemmatimonadota bacterium, assembly GCA_039589615.1. Classification (GTDB taxonomy): domain Bacteria; phylum Gemmatimonadota; class Gemmatimonadetes; order Gemmatimonadales; family GWC2-71-9; genus B3T1B10. Next base: position 10,160 of record JBDHHA010000058.1, on the reverse strand, counting down.
AACTTCCAATAAGCCAAGAATCCGGCGGTACTGCCCGTGTGCGAGGCGTAGCGCAGCTCCTCCTCGTGCGTGATCGACAGGCCCTGCCCGTACCGGCCACGCGTCCCGTCGTTGAGGGTGGGTGGGGTCAAGAGCCGGTCCAGCGATTCCGGAGCGAGGAGGATGCCGGACCGGAGCGCCCGGTCGAACCTCAGGAGATCTTCGGCCGTCGTCACCACCTCGTCGTCGCCGTACGTCAGCCCTTGAAATGCCGGAGCGGCGTTGGGGCCCGTGACCGGGATCAGGTTTCCAGTGGAATCGCGCCGGTACCCGGTCACCAATGCGGCAAAGCCCGGTTCCTCCAGGAAGCTGTACACCACGGAGTGCTCCATGCCCGCCGGAAGGAAGATGTTCCGTCGAAGGAACTCGTCGAACCGCTGACCCGACACTTGCTCCACGATCAACGCCAAGAGCACGTACCCCGTGTTGCTGTACTGGTACCGCTCGTTTGGCGCCGCTGCCAGCGCCGGCTGGTATTCCTCGAGATAGGCCAGGTAATCCTTGTTCGTGTACGGGGGATCTGACCGCCCGTAGAAGGAGAAGAACTGGTTGCGCATGTCGACGTCGTCGTACACGTCGAACAGGCCTGACGTATGACTCAGAAGTCCGCCCACCGTCACATCGTCGTAGGGCACCGCCGGAAAGAACTTGGTGAGGGAGTCTTCGTAGCTCAGCTCGCCCCGCTCCGCCAGGATGTGAATCGCCACGGCGGTGAACGGTTTGGAGATCGAGCCCACCTCGAACGCGGCGTCGGGGTGCAACGGCTCTCCCGCTTCGAAGTCCGCGGAGCCATGCACCGCGTGGTACACCACTTCACCCCTGTCGGCCACCAGCACCACGCCGTTGAACGCGCTCTCCCGCTCCAACGTCGTGAGCAATTCTCCCAAACGCTCGAGCGCGGCCGGCGTAATGTGCGGTCCCGAGTCGCCACATCCCAAGACAGCGCATCCGGCCGCCACCAGAAGAGTGCTCCGCTTCACCGACCGTTGGCGCATCATGCTCCTGCCAATCGCCGCGGCCTCACCCAATGCCCAGGGTAACGCCCGCCCGGAACATCAGGAGATTCCCGTCGCTCTCCACGGGCGCGATGATGTAGCTGCCGTCACCGGCTTGCTGGAGACTCGCGCTGTGCAGGTACTCCACGGGGCCGTTGCCGTAATACACCGCAGAGAAATCCAACATCACGTCCCCGCCGACGCGGATCAGCACCCCACCTCCACCGACTACCGCGAAAGTGACATGGTCGAAGTTCGTGGTACTGCTGAGGATCTGGTCCCCGATGACCTCGAACGTCTCGGTGGAGAAATAGGAGAAACCCACCACGCCGAAGAGGTGCGGACGAATCACGCTTCCCGGCAAGACAACCTGTGGCCCGATGCCCAACGAGACGATCGTGTTCTCGACCCTCTCCCCACTGTCCAGCTCGTCCTCGCCGTAGAGCAACAAGGACAGATCGGTCCGAACGCCGACCAGGCCGCGTGGGTCGAGGTTGATACCCACGCCACCCGCTAGGCCGTATGCGAAATTGATGAAATCCGCGAACTCCCCGACGGGCGTGCCAGGTGTGAGAGCTATGTTGGCAAAGAAGCGGTCGACCGGAGCCGGTGGCGATTGGCCCTGGGCCGGGGACGCGACAACAACCATCGCGACCACGAGGAGAAAGCGGCTCACGGCGAGACGTACACCTGCGACCAGAGGCGCTCGCGCAATGGCGGAAAGACACTCACCCACTCATCGTACGGCTGGCCGAAGATCTCCTCGGCAACCCTACCCTCCTCCGCGTCCAGCGCTTCGATCCCCGCCCGGCTCGAGAACTCGATGATCACGATGTGGGTGTTCTCACCGGTGCCCTCGGGTTGATACAGAAACAGATACGACTCGATCACGCCACGCCGGACCAGCTCATCCATGACGGGCCTGGCCCGTTCGTTGAGGGCCTGATTGTACGCCGCCTCCTGCCCAGGGTTGGCCCTGTAGGCCGTGACCATGAAGACGTGCTGTGATTGGGATTGCGCCCAGCATGCCGCGGCGGCGATGCCGATGCAAGCGAACGAGAAGACGATGAGCACACGGCGCATGAGCGGCTCCTTGTGGTTACACCGCGAAGCTAACCGCTGCCCTCTGAGGTCGGAAGAAGATTTATGAAGAAATATTGAGAAGAGAGAACAGGTGTCCTACGCCGCTCCACGCTTCGCAATGGCCGCCTTGGGCTTCGCCACCTGGACGTCCAGCACCGCGCCTTCATGGACCATGAGACGCGGCGTCACGATCTCGCCCTGAATCACGGCGGATGACTGGATCTCCACGCGCTCCTCGGCAACGATGGAGCCCATCACTTCGCCGTCGAGCACGGCTTCCCTGGCGTGAACGTCACCATCCACCCGTCCCCCCTTAGCCACCAACACCTGGCTGTCAGCCGACACGTTCCCGTGCACCGTACCCGCGACCTTCACGACACCGGAACTCTGCAGGTGACCATCGAGCCGCATGCCGGCGGCGATGACGGAGAGTGCTTCCGCATCGTTCTTGGTGGATCCACGCTTCTGGCGGGGAAAGGGGATCAGGTCGGGCGAGCTTTTCGACTGCTTCATGGCCGGTTCCGGGTTTCGTGGTGGCGTCGTGCTCCTAGCCCTTAGGTGCATCGAGGCCGGCAAAAGTTACGTCCTGGACACAAGCATAATAATCGACTGGAGGTGGGGAGCCTGTGACCTACACCACGATTTGGACGTGGCAAGGACCTCTGTCACGGGAATACACAAAGTGTCGCCAAACGGGACGGCGGGAAGCGCTACGGTTTCCGCCGATTCAACCCGCAGGCGACGTGAATCACGACAGCGAGACCGAGGAGTCCTCCTCTTCGTGCTCCAATTCCTCGAGCAGGCCGTTGACCGTACGCTCCACGAGGTCCTTCATCTCCACGCCTTTGCGCTTTGCCTCCCGCTCATAGGCGCGGTAGAACTCCTCACTGAGTTCGGCTTCGATCTTCAGTTTCGGCATATCACCTCCTGAATAACCTGCACCCTCACGCTACCGGGACGCCCTTGTGCCCATAGCACCGGATGCCCCCATGGCCTTCCTTGCGGATCAGGCGAAACTCCAGGGTGACTTCCATACCGGGCAGTACCGTGTCGGGATCACAGTCCACGACCTGGGTCATGAGGCGGGCCCCCTCCGGCGTCTCCACCAGTGCCACCGCATAGGGCGCCTCATTGAGAAACTCGTCCGGCGGCACGTGGATCACCGTAGACGTCACCACATTGCCACGTCGTGACAGGGCGATTTGTTCAAAGTCCTGGCCCCGGCACTTGGGACAGATCCGGCGCGCCGGGAAACTCACCTTGCCGCATCCGCGGCAGCGGACGGCCTCGAGCCGGTAACGGCTCGGTACTTCTCTCCAATACCTGGGACTCGGCATGGTCACACTCCTTCGAAGATGTGGACGACGGAGCTGGCCCCCGATCCACCCATGTTCTGCGTGAGGCCGACACGGGCGCCGTCTACCTGGCGGTCGCCGGCCTCGCCCCTGAGCTGCTCGAATATCTCGATGGCCTGCGCCACTCCCGTGGCACCGACCGGGTGTCCCTTGGATTTCAGCCCTCCGCTGGTATTCACCGGAATGCGACCGCCAAGGGCCGTGACCCCACCCCGCGCCGCCTGGCCGCCTTCTCCGGCGCACGCGAGTCCCAACGCTTCGATGCAGCAGACCTCGGCGATGGAGAAACAGTCGTGCACCTCGGCAACTTGAACGCTCTCGGGACTCACCCCAGCCATCTCGTACGCGCGGGCGGCGGACTTGGCCACCGAATCGAGCACGGCGGGATCGTCTCGGTCCGCCAACGCCATCGGCCCCGTGGCCATTCCACTGCCGATGATCTTCACAGGCTTGTCCGTGTACTTGGCGGCCTGGTCGAGTGGGCACAAAAGCACGGCTGCGGCGCCGTCACTCACCGGGGAGCAATGCAGCATCCGGAGCGGCGACGCGACCATGGTCGACCGTAACACGTCGTCGACGTCGATCTCCCGTCGGAATTGGGCCTTGGGGTTCATGGCCCCGTGGCGGTGGTTCTTCACCGCCACCCATGCCAGATCCTCCTCCGTGGCTCCGTGGGCCTCCATGTACGCCCGGGCGATCATGGCGTAGAGGCCGGGGAACGTGATGCCGTGGTAGACCTCGTTCTCCTGATCGGCGGCAGAGGCGAGCACGTTGGTGACGTCCGCACCATCCGTCATCTTCTCCACGCCGGTCGCCAGGACCAGATCGCTCATCCCGGACGCCACCGCCATGAAGCCCTGACGGAGCGCCGCGCCACCGGACGCACACGCCGATTCCACACGGGTGGCCGACACGCCGGACATTCCCAACTGGTCGGCCATGAGCGGGCCCAGATGTTCCTGGCCCACGAACTGACCGCCCGACATGTTGCCGATGAAGATGTCGTCCACGTGATCCCAAAACGCGTCATACCCGCGGCCACGACCGCAACTTCACGCATGATACCGTCCCTTTCAGGCGTTCAGGATGATTTTCTCTCGGTACTTCGCGTACTCGCCGTACGTGAGGTAACGCTTCGGGCGGTCCATCAACTCACGAACCGTGCGGGCGAGCCCGCGCCGTTCCGGTAAGAGGTCGGTGGCCTTGAAGACAAAGGAGTCACTTGCGGCGCCAGACCCGAACGACGTCATGAAGATGAGATCATCGGGATCGGCGACGTCGAGAACGGCGGCGAGTCCGGTGGGCGAGGAACCCGAGTAGGTGTTCCCCATGGTTGGCACGAGCCAGCCGACCTCGAGTTGCTCTTTGGTAAAGCCCAACTGCTTACCCGCCGACAACGGGAATTTCCCGTTGGGCATGTGGAAGACGGCGAACCGGAAGTCCGATGCCTTCAGACCGGTCTTGCGCAGCATCTCCCGCGACGCGCTCAACACGTGCTTGAAGTACGCCGGCTCACCGGTGAACCGTCCGCCGTGCCGTGGGTAGAACTCCCCTTCCCGACGCCAGAAGTCCGGCGTGTCACTCGTGTAGCTGTAGGTATCGACGACCTCGACAAGCTGGTTGGGCTCGCCGAAGATGAACGCCGCACCTCCCGCCGAGGCCGAGAACTCCAGCGCGTCGTTGGGCGCGCCCTGTGACGTATCGGCGCCGATCCCCATCGCGTACTCCACGCGGCCGGACTCGACGAGTCCCAGCGCAACGAACATCGCCTCGGTGCCCGCCTTGCACGCGAACTCGAAGTCCGCGATGTGGACTTCGGGGGCGATACCCAACACCTCGGACACGATTGTTCCGCTGGGCTTGACCGCGTACGGATGTGACTCGGACCCGACATACAACGCGCCGATCTTCGACGGATCGATGCCGGCGCGATCGAGTGCACCGCGGGCGGCTGACACGGATATCGTGATCGTGTCCTCATCCAACCCCGGCACCGATTTTTCCCGGAGCAGGAGACCTCGGCTGATCGCCTCCGGATCCTTCCCCCACTGTCGGGCGATTTCCTCGGTCTTGATTCTGTTGCGCGGGATGTACGCCCCGTAGCCGACGATGCCTGCCATGTGTGTTTCCTCGATATGGTGGGATCCCAGCGTGTCCGAGGCGAAGATTGCCCGAACACAACGGGATATATGCAACATCACGGGCGCACGTTGAAAAAAGGATGAAGCGGTCTATAAAAGGGTGGCGCTCCCCCACCCCTCAACAACCGCCACCTCCCTGACGTACCTTAGTGATGTAGACAGCGCACACTTCAAGGAGGCCCCATGCAGCGCGCCCCCGTCCTCGCGATCACGGCCCTGGCCGTGGTCCTCGCCGCGCCCGGCCCGGCGACGGCACAGCACCTCCAGCAGATTCAGATCGACGAGTGGGAAGTTCCCTGGGAAGAGAGCCGGCCCCGGGACCCCTTCGTGGGCCCCGACGGCAAGGTCTGGTTCGTGGGCCAGCGCACCAGCTACGCCGCCTACCTGGATCCCGAAACCGGTGACTTCGAGAAGTTCGATCTCGACGACGGCACCGGACCCCACAACCTCATCGTAGACCACGACGGAACCGTGTGGTACGCGGGGAACCGCGTAAACCACATCGGCCGGCTGGACCCGGCCTCTGGAGACATCAAGAAGTACTGGATGCCCGACGAGGCGGCCCGGGATCCCCACACCCTGGTGTTCAACCAGGACGGCAACGTGTGGTTCACGGTCCAACAGGGGAATTTCGTGGGCAAGTTCGACAGGACCAGCGGCGACGTGCAGCTGGTGGCAGCACCCGAGGTGGAGGGAGGACGCAGCCGCAGCAGCCGGCCCTACGGCATCAAGATGGATTCCCAGAACCGGCCCTGGATCGCCCTGTTCAACACGAACAAGATCGCCACGGTGGACCCGGAGACCATGGAGCTCGCAAGCTATGACCTTCCGGAAGGAGCGAGGCCGCGGCGGCTGGAGATCGACTCCCACGACATCGTCTGGTATGTGGATTACCGCAGGGGGTATTTGGGCCGGCTGGATCCGGCCACCGGCGACGTCCGGGAGTGGGCCAACCCCAGCGGTGAGAACGCCAGGCCCTACGGGATGGCCATCGACGACGACGACCGGATCTGGTTCGTGGAGACCGGCGTGCAACCGAACAAGTTCGTCGGGTTCGACGTGGCCACGGAGCGGTACTTCAGCAACACGGAAATCGGGAGCGGCGGCGGCACCATTCGCCACATGTTCTTCCACGCCCCGACCAACACGGTGTGGTTCGGAGCCGACACCAACACCATCGGTCGCGCCAAGCTCCCGCCCAGGCGCCGCGGCATCAGCTGAGCCCGATCCGCATGAACCGGCCGGCACTGAACGGAGCGGTCCTCGTCATGGGGACCGCTCTCTCGTTGCTGCTCCCCGCGGGGGTCTTCCGGTCCATAGAACGGCGGACCAACATCGAGGGACCCCCGGATGCCCACACCGGTGGCTTCGGCGAACCCACCTGCCGGGAATGCCATGGCGAGAATGCGTTGAACGTCCCCGGCGGCATCCTGGGTGTCGAGGGAGTTCCCACCGCCTACGAGCCCGGCGAGCGATACCGCATCGCCGTAGTGCTCCAGAGCGACGACATGGAGAGCGCCGGTTTTCAGGCGGCGTTTCGGTTCAACGGAGGGGACGCGCGTGGTCGGCAAGCCGGTCAGCTGGCACCGATCGACACGAAGACGACCGTGCGCACGAGCCCGGCCACCGGCATCGAATACGTCCAACACTCCGCAAGGGGGAGTGAAACCTCACCCGGGGCGCTGGCGACGTGGACTTTCTGGTGGACGGCGCCTCGAGATCGAGCGGCGGTGATACTCCACGTGGCCGCCAACTCGGCCAACGGAGACAACTCACCGCTGGGCGATCTGATCTACACCATCCACGAGACCACCCGGGCGGTAACTGCCCCCCGCTAGACCGGCTCAGAGGGCGACCACTATTAGGCCTCTCGTGAGTGCCACTCCTCCAGCAACGCGGTCTCGCGCTCCATCCTCTCCTCCATCCGGATTCGTGCCTGGCGCTCCGCATCCTGTGAGTTCCACCACTCCATCGTATCCCGCACCGTCTCCGCCACCGGCCGGTGGGTGAGACCCGCAGCCAAGGCACGGCTCCCGTCCACCTGATGGAGCGCCGCGTACTCACCCGTCGGCGCGTTCCAGATCGGAAAGATGGCACCGCGGTCGTTGAGGAAATCGGCGCCGACCCAGGTGAACTCGGCGTCCGAACCGGTCGTGCTGCGCGCGGCCTCGAGCATGTCCCCCATCCCCATCCTGGACCCCGGTCCCACGCCGTTGAACACGCCACTGGTCCCCTGCTCCACCAACCGGACGGTCCAGGCCGTGAGGTCCCGGGCGTCGATGATCTGGATGGGGTCAGTGGGTGCGCCGGGAGCGATCATCTCGCCGCCGTGGGCGACCCGAACCGGCCAGTAGGTCCAGCGGTCGGATGGATCGCCGGGCCCCACGATATAACCGGGCCGGACGATGGTGGCGTGATCCTGGAATGCCTCCTGCACCGCCTGCTCGCACAGCGCCTTGAGGGGACCGTACGTCTCACCGGTCACCTCTTCGACGGTGGGATCGTCGAGGGTTCCCACCGGGTAGTCCTCGTCAAAGTCCGGGGTGGCGAAATCCCCATAAACCGACACGGTCGAAATGAACAGATATTGCCCCGTGGTTCGACTCAGCAGCTGGGCCGAGTCGCGCACGTGCCTGGGCACGTACCCCGAGTTATCGATGACCGCGTCCCACTCATGACCCTCGAGGGCGGTTAGATCGCCGTCGCGATCACCAATCAGCTTTTCGACATCGGGAAACAGATGGGTGTTGGTGCGGCCGCGATTGAAGAGCGTGACCGTGTGCCCCCGGGATTGGGCATAGCGCACCATGTGGGGGCCGATGAAGCCGGTGCCGCCCAAGATCAGAATGCGAAGGGCACGCGGTGGCTCCTCCTCCCCCGGTCGACAGCCCCCCAACCCCAGGCCCAGGGCCCCCACCGTCGCCGCACTCACCTTCACGAATTCTCTTCTCGTGGTCATCTCCTTCTCCTCAATGTCGTCGAGTCGTCTCCCTAGTTATTCACCCTCGATGGGCAGGTAGAGATCGAGGACTGCGTCTTCCTCGCCGGCCAACGGGTTGTGCAGTTTCTCCAACTCGTGCGTCTCACGCCACTCGTACGCACTGGATTGGACCCATTCCCAGAGTTTCTTCCACACGTCGATGACCTGTCCCTGGGGATCACCGTGCAGCTTGCACGTGGCCACGACGTATAGCCCTCCCTGGAAATCGATAGCCTCGATCTCGCCTCCGGTCTCCATGTCGGGGTCGATGGCTATCCAGAACTCGTAGCCGTACTCCTCGCCTTTGGACGTGGGATTCGGATTGTTGAAGCCGTAGACCGGATGCTTCTCCATGTCATCGAACAAACCTTTGGGCTCCGCCCAAGCACGCATTTTCGCCCATGCGTCCCGCTCGGGTGTACCGCTCATGGCATGCATCGTGGCGACCCGCATCGGTTCGAGTCGCTCGATCCTGACGTCCATCAATACCTCCAACTCCTCACGTCTGCCCCCGGGGGCGCGGTGCGGAGAATCCGATTCAGCATCAGGGGCAGCACCCGCTGCTGTGCCGTCTGGCCCGGAAATTCCGGAGTCCCCGAGTAACAGTGCGGCTGCCGCTCACCCCAATCGAATGAACCGGCGTAGTACGGATCGGTGGTTCCCTCGAGGAACTGTTCGAGCAGTCTGGTGGCTTCCTCGAGGAAGTAGGTGTCCATGTCGCCCATGTAGATGTGGAGCTTCCCCACCAGCTTCGGCCCCAAGGTTTCCCAATCGCGCTCCAAGATGTGGCGCAAGTCGTAGTTCTCACGCCAGTAATCCACGACCCCTTTGTCGATCTCGCCCGTCCACTTGTCGTACAGCAACCTGGGGTACCCATCGTCCCCCACGGGGCCGTAGACACCCATGAAGATGTCCATCTGGTCGCCCGACCGACCGCGCGTGCCCAAGACGGCCTCCAGGTGGCTGGCGTCACGCTGGTTGAAGGACACCTGGTCGTCGGTGCTCCGTTGCCACGGCCGAATGGCGGACGTCTTCCAGTCGGCGTTCGGGTAGAACGCGTTGTCGTCTTCGTAGATGTTGACCAGCTGGAAATACCGGAAGTCCACGGGGTCGGGACAGAAGGTCCACGTCCCGTTGAACATGTCCGGATAGAACACCTGCCAGGCCAGCGATTCCCACCCGCCCGTCGATCCCCCTGAGAGCGTTCTCGCCCACGGCTCGCCTATTCCCCGGAACTGTTCCTCCACCCGGGGAATCAACTCCTGCGTCAGGGCATCACCGTACGGGCCGTTATTGGCAGAGTTCACCGCGTACGAGTCGTCGTAGAACGGCGTGGGATGCTGCATATACACGATGAGGAAGCGGCCCAACCGCCCAGACACCCAATCCTGGAAGAGCCGGTATTGACTCTCCGCCCGAGCGCGGGCGCCGCCGGTGAGGGACGCCGCCGGCGGTGTTTCGCGAAATCCATTGAACGTCCTGGGGAAGTGCCCCTGCCAGTACAGCACCGGGTACTTCGCATTGGGGTGCTCGTCGAATCCTTCGGGCAGCACCACCACGGCACCCA